>NZ_JAYGIG010000014.1:0-31654 GCF_034932105.1 Leptothoe sp. PORK10 BA2
AACGACCGCTTGGTCAAACGATATCAACCACAGGCAACGGGGGGTTGACTGGCAGATGAAGGTCGATGATGCTCGCTGTAAGCTAGCCTCCGTTTACCCTAAAATTAAGCTTTGACACTGCACTAGTCTATATTTGCCCTTTCCCCGCGAAGAAGCCGATGTCGACTATCAAAAGCTAGGTTTCTTTGTCGACGAAGACGGCATCGAAAAAGTCCAGGTCCTGTTGGTAGCTGTCAAAAAAGAAGTTACCAATGCCTATATGGAAACCTTTCAGAAGGCCGGACTAAATCTCGATGTGGTCGAAACCAGCAGCTTTGCCCTAATTCGAACCATTCGTGAGCAACTGCGACAGTTTACGCCCCAAGAAGCGGCGGCTATTGTCGACATTCAGTTTGAAAGTACAGAAATATCCATCGTTGTCGATGGCATTCCACATTTCTCACGGACAGTGCCCATCGGCACCTTTCAAATTCAAAGCGCCCTCAGCCGCGCCATGAATTTACCCCCTACCCGTAATACAGAGCTGCTTCAGGGAATGACTGTACCGGCCACCCCAATGGATAGTATGGGGGCCCCCCAAATGTCCGGCGGTACTAACCCAGGTACGGCAGCCATGCTCAGGGTACTGGGGGAGCTGTCCGATGAACTGCGACGTTCCATTGACTTTTACTTAAACCAGGGGGAAGACATGGAAGTTGCTCAGCTGCTGCTGGCAGGACCGGGTAGCGCAATTGGCCAACTAGATGAGTTCTTTGCCCAACGTTTAAGTCTGCCGGCTAGCCCAATCGATCCGATTGAGTCCCTGTCCCTAGAGGTGGGTGACGAAATTTCTGAAGCCCAACGTCCTGGGTTGGCAACAGTTCTGGGCTTGGGCCTGAGGGAGGTTTAGGACATGTACAGCATAGATATCAATTTTCTCAATGATCGTGAAGAACGTCCTGTTTTAGCGACGCAATCATCGTCCGTGGTGCGGCGGTCCTCTAGAGATCGCACCCCCATCGCCATCGGTCTCGGTGTGCTGGTGGCGGCATTAGCTGGTGTAGGAGGTTTTTGGGGCTTACTCAAGTATCAAGAATCCACCTTGCAAACCCGTCAAGCTGAGCTAGCTCAGAAGCTGACTGAACTCCAGGCAAAACTAGCCCAGGTGGATCAGATCAAGGCAGAAACTGAGGCAGCCCGCTCAGAAAGTCGTGCTTTAGCCGGAGTATTCACCAAGATTCGCCCCTGGTCGGCCATTGTGAAGGATATTCAAAACCGGATTCCCACCCGCACCCAGCTCTCCAAAGTCAGCCAAACCCCAGGGGAGCCCATACCAGCCGCAGCTGGAGATGAGCCCATTCCCCCCGAAGCAGGCGGCATCAGCATTGATGGAACAGCCTGTTCCTTTGATGATGTCAATGACTTTGTTCTGACACTGAAAAATTCTCCGTTCCTCGAGAGTGAGACAGTCAAGCTCAATACATCTGCATTGGGTAGTGAAGTCTTGGGTCGTTGTCCAGGGGAAGCTCAGCGGGACGAGCCCACGCAACTGGTGGACTACACCATTGTGGGCAACGTCAAAAGTGTGTCTACCGAACAGTTTGAGCGACTGCTGGCTGAACTGGAAAATCAGCAAGCATCCGTCGGTCTTTCCTCTAGGTTAAAAGCCCTTTTAGAAACAGGAGTGCTCGAATAATGACATTAAGCGGAGACTTTATCCCGGCCGAAGACGACCTGTATGATGAATCGTTAAACCCTGTTATCTTTGGCATTGAGTTAACCCCAAAGGTTTTGGGCATCCTGGCAGCCCTAGCTGGTATTGGTTTAGCCATATTCCTGTTTCAGCGATTTGTGCAACCTGTGCGTCTCAGTAATCAAGCCCTCAGAGCCGAAATCGCGGAAAAGGAGCAGCAGTTGGCAACCCAAGCTGAACGATTAGAAGAAATTGCCAAACTTGAAGAATTGCGGGATGCCGCTCTTCTACAGCGTCGCAATGTCTATTCTCTATTTTCAGATGAGTCCTCCATGGATACGCTGCTCCTAGACATCAACCAGCGGATTAAAAATAGCAATGCGTCCATCGGGGCTGCCCGCAATCAGGTCATAGCTCGGGGTATTCCCCCAATTATTGTTGAGGCGCAGCTGAAAAAATTTGTCCCTAGCGGAGAAACCGTCGTCCAAGACGGCAGCCTGGGCGCAGAGGTGAATGACAAGCTAAAACGTCAGACCTACAGCGTTGAGTTTTCCGGAGACTTTGCCCAGACCCAATCAATTCTGAGCAATGTCGAACGGTTGGAACCCTTACTGTTGATGCGGGATTTTGCCCTGTCATCCTCTGAAACCGTGACTGAAACCGTTCTCAACAGCCAAGGGCAAGTGGTAGGACAGCCCAAACAGCGCATAAATTCCACTTTTGAATTGGATGCACTGATTCCAACGGGTGATCCCTCGGTTCCACCAGAAATTGCTCCACCGCCACCAGCGGAAGGTGAAACTGCTGAAGAACAGCCGCAGTCTGAAGAACAGCCGCAGTAGGTTGTTGGATCAGTTACTTTCCCCTTGTTCAAACCCCCAAGGTTTCAGACCCTAACATCGACGTACTCTAATTAAGATTTAAGGAGTGAACTGTGAAACGACGCTTTTTCAAACTTGGAAGTTTAATGGCTGGCGGAGCTTTGAGCGTCCTCACAGCTCAGTCTGCTGAAGCCGCTGCTACAGCCATCCAAAACGTTGAACTCAACGCAACTAAAACAGGCATGGAGCTGAAGCTTTCCACCAAGGGTGGCGACACTCCTCAAATCTTTGCAGTCCGTCGAGATAATGTTCTGCAGGCAGACATTACCAATGCCCAGCTAGCCCTACCTAACAGCAAGGTCTACAGCAAGCAGAATCCTGATCCCACCATCAAGTCGATTCAGCTAGAAACCCTGGATGCCAATACAGTGCGGCTAACGATTCAGGGAGCTGATCAGGCACCGGTTGCTAATTTGGAGAAGGTCAATGGCCAGGGCCTTTTAGTGAGCCTTGACACCCGACCCAACGCTACTCCACAACCCAGTGTTCTACCCGAAACCATTGAAACGGTTACGGATCGGTCTTTGTTACCCACCCATCTAGCCCAAGCCGAAACAGACACCCCGGATGTTTTAGTGCCTAATCCTGAGGTGATCATCGATGGCACTCCGGTAACAACGCCTACACTAAATGGCGCGCCTCCGTTTTTACCCCGAGCTGTGGCCCCTCCGGTGGGAGACATTGCCGTTTCAGAAATCAATGCGGGTCTAGATGTGATTGATCTGGGCACAGCTGAGCGGGTACCCCGTTTGGTACTGAGGGATGCAACGGCCCGTGAAGCCCTGTCCTTATTGTCTCGCGCTGCGGGGCTTAACCTTGCCTTTACCGATACAGGTGGCGGAGAAGACTCGGTGGGGGCGGATACCAAGGTGACCCTAGACATTGAAGACGAGCCTGTGCAGAACGTATTCAACTACGTTCTGCAGATCTCAGGATTGGAAGCCAATCGCGTCGGTCGGACAATTTTTGTCGGACCTCGACTGCCCCAAGCGGCTCGAAATTTAATTGTGCGCAGTGTGCGAGTCAATCAAGTGGATGTGGCTACTGCCATTAATTTCTTGGTATTTATGGGGGCTGAGAGTGCCTTTGCCGATGAACAAGAAATTCAGGTGGTTGAGTCAACCATTGATGTGGGTGAAGAAGTAGAACAAGTTGAAAGAACCGAGTTAGAGACCAGCGTTGAAATTCTGCGGGCTGACTATCAGGATTCACCAGCCCTGTTGCGAGGGCTGCAGGTAATTGGTGATGCCCGTACTAGTTCCATAACCTTAGTGGGAAGTCCCCGCCAGGTCGAAATTGCTACAAGCCAGTTAGTTCAATTAGATCTACGCCGACGTCAGGTCGCCATTAACCTGAGGGTGATTGACGTTAATCTGTCAGCACTAGAGGAGTTCAGTACGAGTTTCTCCTTTGGTGTTGATGATGTCTTCGCCAGACAAAATGGTGAGGGTGTTTTGGATTTGGTATTTAATAACGCTAACCCCTTAAACATCGGCCGGAACTTTATCGCTGCGCTGAATGCAACAATTACAAATGGCAATTCCAAAATCATTACTGATCCAACATTGATTGTTCAAGAAGGACAGGATGCTTCAGTTAACCTGGTGGAAGAGGTCATTAACACAAGTACGCTTAACGCGATCATTAATGAGAGTGGTGTCGTCACCGAGGAAAGGGAAGTGGAGTTAGTTGACGTGGGCCTGACCCTAGCCATTAATATCGATCGCATTGATGATAATGGTTTTGTATCTCTGTCTGTTGCGCCTACTATCTCTTCGCCAGGAGCGCGAATTAATTTGGGGGGTGACAATAACTTTGTGATTCCAATTTCAACAAGAGCTCTAACCTCTGGACAGATTCGGGTACGTGATGGTCAAACCCTAGTGTTGTCGGGGATTATTGAGGACACTGATATTGCCACTACTAGCAAGGTTCCAATTTTGGGCGATCTGCCGATCATTGGTGCATTGTTCCGTGACACCGGTACTAGAAATGAGCGTCAAGAGTTAATCGTGCTGCTGACGCCTCAAATTTTGGATGACTCTGATGAAAGCATCTATGGCTATAGCTATACACCTGGGGAGGATGTCCGCGAGCTATTAGGCGAAACTGAATAGTTTGCATTTGTTTCCATAAGACTTAATAAAAGCCCTGTAGGCCTATCCATAAAAGGTTTGCAGGGCTTTTATGTAGTTTAAAACACAATTCTCAACCACAAATCCTATAAATTTTCCTAAAAATCGCTGAAATCCATATAAATTCAATGTTTTATAGATCTATATAGGTAAGGGACCCCTTAGAATGGGTCAGAGAAAACATGAGGCTCCAAGGGTTTCAGCGATCTGTTGAGATTTTCCTTATGTTTCTTTAACGATTTGTCCAACGATGGGCATGGTTCATTCATTGGTTTTAATCTGCGAGGAGACAAAGATGAATAAAGGTGAACTGGTAGACAAGGTATCCGAAAAGGCCTCTGTGACTAAAAAGCAGGCTGATGCAGTTATTTCTGCAGCAATTGAATCAATCATGGAAGCGGTTTCCAGTGGTGAGAAGGTCACGTTAGTTGGGTTTGGTTCCTTTGAGCCCCGGCACCGTAAGGAACGGGAAGGACGTAATCCTAAAACGGGTGATACCATGGTCATCCCGGCGACCACCGTGCCTGCCTTTTCAGCTGGCAAGCTATTTAAGGAAATGGTGGCCAACAAGTAATTAAGCTATCCGTCATTTGAGCAATAGTGTCGCTACGGCGCTTGAATATTGAGAATGTGTCTTGGAATTATGTTTCCATGGTTCACATTGCAATATTTCTAGCGGTAGCGACACTTCTTTTATTGCCCTAAAACTCCCTTCACAGTGGCTGATTAATGGATGGGAGTGACCCCACCAGTACAATTGGCAGAAATAATGCTGGAACAT
Source organism: Leptothoe sp. PORK10 BA2 (assembly GCF_034932105.1). Taxonomy (NCBI): domain Bacteria; kingdom Bacillati; phylum Cyanobacteriota; class Cyanophyceae; order Nodosilineales; family Cymatolegaceae; genus Leptothoe; species Leptothoe sp. PORK10 BA2. Next base: position 5,470 of record NZ_JAYGIG010000014.1, read on the forward strand.
GGCACGCTGCAGCACCGATTACGATCTAGCAATTTTAGGGGGAAGTCTGGGCAGTCGGTTGGCTGCCTGTACCGCTGTCCGCAAAGGTGCCCGTGTTGCATTAATCGCGCCGAACTGGCCTGCCAATGATGCCGCAGATGCCCTCCTACAAAGACTCCAGGCTAAAAGGCTAACCTTCCCCACCGTGCCCTGGTCTGTCCTGGGTGATGGAGTTACTAACGGCGAATGCTCACTGCCAATGCTCACGCCGACGGGACTGAGAACCCAAGGGATCGATGTGATTCTGGAACCGGCTAGGTTTACATCGGAACTGGCCTTAACGTTAGAAAACCGTGACCTCAAGGCCAGTCGTTATTTGTTGACCGATGGCTATGGCGCATCCATACCCGAACTGGCCCAGGACAGTTTGCCCTGTCACCAGCTGACTCAGCTCAAAACCCTGCCCCATCACATTGCTGTCACTGGCCGTGGAGCTACGGCGGTGGAATGGGCTTACGCCCTAAGTCGTGTGGCGACGGTCACCCTGATTCTGCAGGATCACTCGTTGTTACCGGCAGAAGACTGGGATATTCAACGGCTGAGCGAGGTCCAGCTCAACCATGGGGGGATTACGATAGTTGCCGCAGACCGTCTGGGGTCCGGTGGTACCCCTATCGAAGCGAAACAGGTCGATGCAGAACTGTTGGTAGCGGTGCCCCAGACCTATGGCTGGGAATCACTACAGCTAGAAAATGTGGGCCTGCCCCCTGGGCATAGCACCATTGCAGTGAATCGGTATCTGCAAACAAGCTGCCCTCAAATCTACGTCAGTGGTGGCAGCTTAGGTGGGGAAAGTCGGCCCGAGTTAACCCAGCAAGAAACAGCCGTTGCTCTGGAAAATGCTCTGTTTGGCCGACGGCATATGATGCAATATGAACATGTGTTTTATTCGATTCATCTGCTGTCCCCCATCGGCCGTTGGGGGTTAACTGAAGGCCAAGCCAGGGAGCTCCATGGCCATGACGTGCAGATATTTCAAGCCTCTTGTCTGCCAATGGTGGCGGATCAGGTGGCCCAGACTAATTTTTGCAAAATCATCACCATAGGCGATCAAATTCTGGGGGTGCATCTGATGGGGGAGGGTGCCCCTGACCTGGTGGCCACCTTGGGAAATTGCCCGACGATGAATGCCCTGGGGCAGAGCATCACAGCTAGGGTGAAACCTGGTACCTTGGCCGATGCCATCCATCAAGCAATTGAACAATGGCAAGGCTCCCGCTGGAAGGGGGGGCAATGGCGACGAGATTGGGCTGAAAATTGGTTTAATTTTCGGCGTTCGATGTAGATTCGCGGTAAAGCCGTTGTACCGGCCATTAAACCTTGGCTAAGGTCACTATTTCTGGTTGGTCTTGGTATTTGCCCTGGCGGGTCTCATAGCTAACTTGGCAGGGGTCACCTTCTAAAAAGAGCAGCTGTACTACGCCCTCACTGGCATAGATGCGACAGTCTGCACTGGAGGAATTGGAAAACTCTAGGGTGAGATATCCCCGCCAGCCAGCTTCTGCCGGGGTGAGGTTGGCAATGATGCCACAGCGGGCATAGGTGCTTTTGCCAATGCAAATGGTGGTGATGTTATCGGGAATGGACAAACGCTCAAACGCTACACCTAGGCCATAGGAATGGGCAGGCAAAATAAAATAGCTGCCATTTTCATCGGTGCGCAACTTTGTGGGTTCTAGGTTTTCTGGGTTAAAGTGCTTGGGGTCAATGACGGTACCGGGCACGTGGCGGAAAATCCGAAATTCTTTGGCTGATAGGCGAATATCGTAGCCAAAGGAAGAAAGACCATAGCTAATGACAGGTACGTTGGTACCCTGCCAATCCATGCGTCTGACTAGCGCAGGCTCAAAGGGCGTAATCATCCCTTCACTGGCCATGCTGTGAATCCAAGCATCATTTTTAATCATTCTTTATCCCTCGCTCCTCACAGCTCACCACTTAATAGTTCACCCTTTAATAAAAGTAACCTGATCAGACTCACCCGGTGGGCAAGCCCCAATGTATGAACCACGGTTATCTTTTCAAAGCTAATCCCTTCAAACCTAAGGTAAAAACTCTCGCCTAAATTCGGTGACCTGATCGGCCATGGAGAGGATGGAGTAGGGCATTTTGGGCCCGGTCAAAATGATATCCATTTGGGAAGGGCGCTGTTGTAGTAGCTCTAGCACTTCCGCTTCTGGAATAAGGCCATAGTCCATGGCCAGGCTCAGTTCATCTAACATCACTAGGCCGTATTGATCGTCCTGGACAGCTGTTTTGACGTAGGTCCACAGCTCGCTCACGGCGGCCTGGGCATCGTGGGTGGTTTCAAAGATACAGCCTGAATAACCGCAGCGCACCCAGTCTAGGTTTTGGCCCATTTGGGTGATGTGGTCTGGGCCTTGATCAATGCCTCCTTTGAGAAATTGAGCCACTAGCACTGACATGCCCTGATCGGCAGACCGTAGGGCTTGGACCATGACGTTGGTAAAAAAACTGCGGTGGACCGATGTAAATACCCGCAGGGAGCCTTCAATGGCTTGTAGCAACGGGTGACGATCCCCTTGGGAAAGCATGGGTGGGGCATCAGGGGTGGGGGGAATTCGGGAGGGATGGCGGGTATTGTGGGTCACCCTCAGCTGTTGAACCATAAAACGCTATATCTAGTAGCACTTTCGTTAGTAGCGACCTAAATATAGCGCATACAGGGTGAATTTAGGGGACAGCTTAACATGATGAATTTCAGCTTGGTTTTGGCAGTTGAGCCATGCTGAAGGTCGTTAGAAAAAAATTGGGGAGGCTAGGGCAACTGTGGTGATGAGGGTCAGGGTTGCGATCGCAACCACCACCGTCAGCTTATTTGCTTTAATGCGTTTTTTCATGCCTCACCCCATTTGCGGTTAACAGGTGCTGATAGGTGGCCATCCTAACATGGCGTATTGGGAGTACCACAACACAGCCTGCAACAGCCTTAGCACGCTATGGTCAAACAGCGCCCCCATGGCCTGACCGATGGTTTGGCCGAAGCCATGGGCGCAAACCTATAGTTTCCTAAGTAAGACCAGCCCATGCTGAAAGCGGTTTTATTCGACTTGGACGGCACCCTCGCCCATACCGATCAGATTCACTTCCAAGTTTGGCAATCGTTGCTCGCCCCCCATGGGATGACCGTTGACCAGGCATTTTACGATCGCTTCATTAGCGGTCGACTCAACCCTGACATTGTGAGGGATTTGCTACCAAATTTGTCAGTGGCCCAGGGGGTGCTCTTTAGCGCTGACAAAGAAGCTCGGTTTCGCGAGATGGCGGCTGACCAACTGCAGCGGATGCCAGGACTAACGGATTTTTTACACCACATAGAGCATCAGGGATACGCCACCGCACTAGTGACCAACGCTCCCCGTTCCAATGCAGATTTTATGCTGCACACCCTGGCCCTAAAGGGGATGTTCTACCCCGTCATCATTGCCGATGATTTACCCAAAGGTAAACCCGATCCGCTGCCTTACCAAACCGCCTTAGATCAGCTGGGACTAAGGCCAGACGAGGCTCTAGTGTTTGAAGATTCCCCCACGGGGGTGCGGTCCGCCACGGCGGCGGGTATTCCCACCATTGGCGTTACCTCCAGCCACAGTGACGCGACCCTATGCCAGCTGGGGGCAATATTCACTATTGTGGATTTTACCGATAGGCGACTGTTAACCTATGGAGTCCAGGAGAAGATTACGGAACCGATAGGCGACTGTTGACTGTGGCCCCATGGGGACCAGGAAACTATCCCAGAGCCGTGCTCCATGCCCACCTTTAAGCTGGACAGATCATCCTGTTGGATACTACTTGCAAGGACAGTACAGACTCTTAGATGGTAGGAATGGATTAGTTTCAGAGTCGCACCATGAGCAATGCCCCTGACGATCAGCCCCAAACCGTTCAGGACCGTTTGGCTAGGTTACGACACCTAGCCCAGGCCTTTCCCAAGGAGCAGCGGGAAGATGTCCTGCTCGAACTCGATGATCTCAGCGCGGAGCTACGGGCCGATGGCTCCAGTCTCCCCACCCTGCATCCACGGCTCAAACGTCTAGCGGCCATTGCCATGATGGCCCGGATGTTTGCCACCAATAATCAGCAGGCGATTGAAGAGTTTGCCAGTAATTTGGTGGACTTAACTAAGGCGACAAAAATTGGGGATTAGCCGGGCAAGGGGCAGCGGCTATTAATAGCGCTTAGTGACCCTTAGTAGTAATAATTCTGCACCGGCAACGTATAGTCCTGCTCCACCCAAATTTGCGCATTGACCGGTCCGTAGTGATTCCGCAGCGCACTTTCCACCCGTTCGCCGATGGTGCGGGCCATGCCCAGAAACTCTGGGTGTACCGCTAGGTAAAGTTCGATCCAGACCTGGCGACCCACCATCCCCCGCGACCGGATCCGATTGCAACGGATGACACCTTCTACGGTGGTGACCACCTGGGCAATGGCTTCAGGGGCAATGGCGGTGGGCCTGAGTAGGGTGGGCAACTGGGTATCAAGGACGCGCCAGAAGCTGTGGAGGGTGAAGATAATTAGTGCGATCGCAATCAGTGGATCCAGCCAAGCATAGCCGCGCCAAATACCCACCAACCCCAGCAACACCGAGATACTTAACCAGCCATCTCCCAACACATGCTGGGTCGTCAACTTGAGGGCCAAACTCTGTAGGTATCGCCCCTGATAGGAAACCACCAAAGCCAAGGTGAGGGCAATAGCCACCATGGCCGCCATCAGCTGCATTAGGACAACGGTCACCTCCACCGGAAAGGGCAAAGCAACCCGCTGCATCGCCGCTTCAAACTGGCCAAACGCAACGATTAAAATACTCACGCCGAAAAACCCTAACAGGGCTGCCAATATTAGCGACCCACCCACTTCTCCTCGACCATGACCCCATATTTCTCGTCCCAAAGGGCGTTGAGGCGAAGCCACCGCAGTCAAACTCAGGGCGGTACTAAAAACATCAATTAGGGTGTGGAGAGATTCTGCCAATAAACAAACCGATTGACTCGTCCAACCAGCCGTCACCTCAATGGTCAAGATCACCAAATTTGCCCACAGCATCATCAGCAACAGGCGATAGCATGTTTGCCGTTGTTGCCCAGCATCTATGACCATGGATTACCCATTAACCAGTTGAACATATTCAATGACGTGCCCCCTGCCAAGGGACCATATCACGGGAAGGAGAATGTCATCCATAAAGGCTGCATCGATAGCGATGCATTCAGGAGAATGGCCATCCATAAAAGCTGCATCGATAGCGATGCATTCAGGAGAATGGCCATCCATAAAAGCTGCATCGATAGCGATGCATTCAGGGAAATGGCTATCCATAAAAGCTGCATCCCTGACAGCTGTATTCAGGAGAATGGCCATCAAAAAGCTGCATCCCTGACAGCTATTTTTAGGGGAATGGTCACCCCAAAAAACTGTACGGATGTTGATGCTAATAGGCTATATGTCCTAATCAGTTAAGGGTTGGATAGGCTGGTTAAAATCAGCCTATCCAACCCTTAACTGATTAGCACTAAGCATTCAGGCTAAAAAATTACGGTACTAACAGATAATCAGAAAAATCGAATTGAAGTGCAGATTCTCTGATGCAAGATTAGGGTTTATTGGGCGTTCTCACTGTCTGACTGAATAAGACTTAAATACTTGAGAAGATGATGCGCTCAAGCCAGACATTAATCAAAACTTTGATTTAAATGCAGAAAGGGTACCGACGACTGGCCGTGTTTCGTCTCGGTACCCTCACTGGTTCGCTCCTCACACACAATAGTAATTCTAGGCTATACAGCGGAATTTGTCATCCCTAATCTAAACTTTCATATCTAAACCTATCCATCAGCCTAAAACCATTCCCTTAATGGATAGCCCAATCTTTCACCTAGTAATTGTTTCAGCACAACTTGAGTTGGCCTTAGCCAACGACTGACTTCCCCAGCTTCGGATGAGGCGGGTGTCGTGGCACCAGCGCATTGTTCCAAGGCCATGATCAGCTGCTTAGACATTTGTAACAATTGGGGCTGCGTAGCCTCATCCCAACCATCGCAAATATCTAGCAAACAGTGAATCAATTGATACAGGGGAGGATGGGGCATGGAAAACATAACCCCAGGGGGGATGTCGGTCTGCACCTGCGCCACTCCACCCATTTGCTGGTAACAGGCCTGCCATCGACAGCACAGCTCATATCCAGATTGCAGCTGCCATAGTTGTTCGGGCGTGATCGACTGAGACGATACCTGTTTTACTGTCTGTAACGTCTGCAATGTCTGCGGAGATAGCTGCTGCCGCCATTGATCTATTCCCCCCTGGGAAATGACAAACTCCAGCCAGCCAGCCTCGTTCTGGCGAATGCTTGACCATACTGAGGGGGTTGATTGCCCCAGCAACACCCTCAGTAGATTAGAGGCAATATCACCCACGGGTTGTTGCCAGATTTGCTCCAGCTTGCATGAAATTGCCGAAACATACGTAACTGTTTCTTTACAATGAACTTTTTTTAAGGGAATACTCTGATGACAAATATGTGTGGTTTTACCGATGCTTAATAAAACCGCTGAATATCTAAGGGGAGTATGAAGGTTTGACTTAGATGATGCTTGATTGATGGGATTGATCACGTCAATCGATGAAGCTAAATCAGACAGCAATGTCCGTTTTAACGAAATCATGTCATATTATTTGTATTAACTGGGTGAAAGTACAGAGCTTTTTCTGTGCGCCCCTTTTTTTGATCTGAATCACGGGTTAGTTAAGTATTGGGGTTCAGTAACCTCCTTCAAAAAAAGCTGAAGTAAGTATAAAGAAGTCAATTTCGGGATGCCAATCAGATCGGTCGTTTGTATTAATGTACTTGATGTATTTGTTTCGTATACTGATCGTGGTTTTACGGTTGACAAGTACAACGGCTTATTAGTTCTTGACATAGGGCTTTTAAATTACTTCTTTTTAAATTTCATACGTGATCGCATTCAGGGTGGATCAATAACTGGAGTCTTCGTCAACCGAAAGTTCTCCAGATTATTTTTGGCTAAAAACTCTATGGCTTGACACTAGGTAAATGACACTAACTGAATTATCAACAACTGCCAGCACTGTCCCCATGTCATCATCTCTCCCAGCGGATGACGCTCGGCCATTTCATGTATGGCAACGCATCCTTGATTGGGCACAAGAGCATTATCGATGTCGCACCTTTAGTAAAGATGAACGGATTCCGACACGGCCAGGATTGCTTTACTTAGTTCAGCAGGGTGCTGTGCGTTTGGTGGGAAGTGCTCAGGTTAGCGCCACCCTCAAGCAGCAAAAAGCCTCTTCCGCTAGAGTCCCCTTAGTCGCTGCCGAAGAAGCCTTTCTCGGGTTTGTGGGAGCGGGTCAGCCATTTGAGATCGTTGCCCAGCCACCCTTCACCCTCCAGAGCTTTTCCCATGTAGATCAGACCACCATTGTCTGGCTTTACTGGAATGATTTGGATACTTGGCCCCATTTCCGCCGTGAGGTACTCGATGCCTTTCGTCGCCAGCATCAGCGTAAGTTACTGTGGCTCAGTACCTTGGGTCAACGCCGCACCATCGATCGACTGTTGGGCTTTTTGACTTTGCTGGTGGATGAGTATGGTGAGCCCTGTGACAATGGCTACTACCTACCCTTTCCCCTGACCCATGCCCAAATCGGTAGTGCCATCGGTTCTACCCGAGTCACCGTTACCCGCCTGATGGGTAAACTGCGTCAGCGGGGTTTGATTCAAAGCCATGGTGAGAATCTCATCAGCATTCCCTTTGGTACCAGCCTAAAACAACAGGGGTAATTCGGTTTAATCAACTAACCCACTGGTTTCAGTCGGGTTTGTGGGCAGGGATTGTGCAGCTGGGATAGTTCTTCGGGGACTACCGCAGCGGTGCAAACCCTGCCTCTTTTATGGCTGTTTGCCCCTCTGCTGACAAAATTAACTCCCCATAGGCTCGGCCAATTGGCACATCGACATTGCCCACAACATAAATCTGACGGGATAGGGGATAGTCCCCAGATGCAAATCCTTCTAGGTTGGGTTGATTACGCTGATTGGGGCAGTCTTTCAATTCAACGTAGGGGGACTGATACGGTGCCTGCTGCTCAATGGATAGGGGTTTGACCGTGCATTGACCCACCACCTCTGGGGCTGATGCAAAGTAAATTGAGCCGGGGGTATTTGCTGTCAGTCGCAGGGCGGCAGTGGTGTTATCGCTAAGCTGCACATTACTGCCTAGGTCTGCGCCATTGAGGACAGTCTGGCTAAAGAATTGCACCGTGCCCCCCGCATCACTTCGAGAAATGGGCACCACGGGTAAATCAGGTCCTCCCAGCTGCTGCCAGTTATTGATCCGCCCAGTGTAAATATCTCTCAGTTGGGCCAGGCTGACATTGGTCAGCGATAGCTCCGGATGGGTGACAATGGCCACCCCCTCAATGGCCACCGGAATTTCTTCTAATGTGATGCCCTGTTGTTCGGCCTGCTGTTTTTCCTGGGCCGTGAGGGGGCGGGATGTCTGGACAAAATCCAACTCTCCAGCTAGGAGCATTTGAATACCGGTGGATGAACCGGGTGCTTGATTGGTGGGGGTTTTGTAGACCAGCTTTAGTCCTGGAATAGCCTGTTGCAATTGTGGGTCGAGCACTCCTCGAATGGGGGCCCATGTGGTGCTACCACCGTAGTTAAATTGACCTGAGGGTACGACCACATCCTGAAAGCTGGCGGCTGGCTTGATGGTGGATAGCTGGGGCTGGCCGAGACCCAACTGGCCCAGGTCTAATGAGCCCTTTTGCTTTAGGAACCAGCCTCCGCTTGCGATCGCACCCACCAGTAAAACCAATCCCAGCAGCCAAGGTGACAGTCCCCCTTTTTTCGGTGAGGATGGGGCTTTGGGTAGTGATGATGCTTTGGGCCGCGGTGGGACAACCGGGCCGGGTGAGACAGGAGAGACTGGCAGAGGCGGTGGTGGTGTAGCAGCAGCTGCTGCTGCAGAAGGTGATGGATTGGGGGGGAGCGGTGGCGGTGGCTGGTGGCCTTTCCCCGCAACAGGGACAGTAGAAGAGCCCATCAGAGCGGTTAAGGCATCCTTGGCATTGCCATAGCGATCCTGGGGACTGGCGCTTAGTAGCCGATCAAGTACGGCCGCCAAGTTAGTGTCCTGGATGGTGATATGGGTTTGCCATCGCCAGCGGTTGCTATAGCTATCAAAGAGTTCCGTGGTCTCTTTGCCGGTTAGCAAAACGACACAGGTGACGGCCAGGGAATAGAGATCGGAGGCGGGAAATACCTGACCACCGGTAACTTGCTCTGGTGGTGCGTAGCCCGTGGTGTAAATGCCGGTGGATTTTGCCGAGGATGCAGCTGCGGTAACCTGTTTTACGGCGCCAAAATCCAATAGGAATAGCTGATTATCCACCGTCTTCATAATGTTAGACGGTTTAATATCGCGGTGAATCGCCCCATTACTGTGGACAAACTCTAGTACCCGAAGAATGGAGACCAGAATAGCCTTGACCGCGCCCTCGGGCAGGCTACCTCGCCGCTCTAGGATCTGTTCTAGGTCTTCCCCATCGATAAATTCTTGCACTAAGTAAAAGTATTCTTCGTCCTGCCCCGAAGAGGGGGATTTCACCACAATGGAGAAGTAGGCAAGGAGATCGGGAATTTGGGGATGCTGGTTACCCAGGCGCTCTAGAACTTCCGCTTCCCGAGCAAATAGTTCCTGGGCAATGGTTAATTGCTGCTGGGTGAGCTGGGTGGAAGGTTGAAATAATTTAACGACACAGGGGCGGAGGCCAGGGGTGTCGCGATCGCACGCATAAAAAGCCGCCCCAAAGCCCCCCTGGCCCAAAAGCCGCTGGGGCAAATAGCGCCCCCGCAAAATCAGTGGCATACCGCAGTTAGTGCAAAATAGCTGCGTTGCTGTGCGGATTGAGTCCTTCAGATTGGGATGGGAATTAATGGGCCGAGAACATCCAGGGCGGGTGCAGTGTAATTGCATGGAACAGCAACGGGACGACTCATTAAAGTGACAACGGCTAAAAATTACCTTTAGACCATGTAGCCCAGACCGTGTAGTCCAGACTTTTAGTCTAACTGCTCTCTTCTAACGATTTTTTATCCATGGGATTGTCATTGATCGCCGCCTTTGGAGAAGACGATGGGCCACTCCCATTTTTCTTGCGATCGGTGCGATGGTCAAAGTCAATTTCCCGATTAGTAAACTGGGGCAAAATTTCCCTAGTAAATGCGCCTGCTGCTGTTGAACGATAGCGATTGGGATTAAAAATCACTGACAGGGTGCGTTTGATCACCACCGAATCAATCTTGGCTCGGTGCAGTACCCCCATCTGGAGTTCTTTCTCAATGGCTGAGACGGACACAAACGCCACCCCCAGACCAGATTGCACCGCATTTTTGATCGCCTCGATGGAATTGAGTTCCATTTCCACCCGTAGCCGTCGGGTCTCAATTCCACAGCGGGTGAGCACCTGATCGATCACCTTGCGGATGGTGGACTGGGAATCTAAGGAAATGAACTTAAGCTTGTAGAGATCTTCTCGCTGAATGGCCTGGCTGCTAGCTAGGGGATGAAACACCGGCATAATCAGAGCCAGTTCATCCTCGGCGTAGGGAATAATCTCCAGGGAATCCTGTAGCTCTGGCGGCACTTCCCCCCCAATAATAGCCAGATCGATTTGACCGTTGCCCACACTCCAAGACGTACGACGGGTGGAGTGAACATGGAGCTGCACCGCCACATCGGGATAGCGCTGACGAAATAGACCAATCATCCTGGGCAGCAAATAGGTGCCCGTGGTCTGGCTAGCGCCCACAATCAATGTGCCCCCCTGGAGCTTTTGCAGATCCTCAATGGCCCGGCATGTTTCATGGCAAAGGCTAAGGATGCGATCGCCATATTCCAATAATAGATAGCCCGCCTCCGTCAGCTGAGCCCGCCGACCACCACGGTCAAACAGCGGCACATCCAACTGACGCTCTAAATTTTGTACCTGTAAACTAACGGCGGGTTGAGATACATACAGGCTATCGGCAGCTCGCTTAAAACTACCCTCCGCCGCAATTGCCTTTAGGATGCGCAGTTGATCTAACGTAAACGGGAGGTCAGACATAACGGTGAGGGTGTCAACTCCGGTATTTCAAGCAAACCCCGTGGCTCGATTGGTAGAGACCATAGATGGGAACATCTGACCAAAACCAAATGCAGTACCTCTGACGCTACCGAACAAATAGACTAGAAAGTTTGCCAGCACGTTAGAGTCTACATGATGTGTAGTTTCATCATTCCTTATGAAGGGACAATAACTCAAAACGTTAACTAAGTAATCTGTTTGTGAGGAAATCTTTTAGAGAAAACCTACTAAACCACGACCAAATTAAAACCTGTAGCGTTTCCTAAGTCAAAACGACCGTTTTGGACATGGCACAGGTTTATGTCCGCTGCTACTCTTTTGTTGATCTAAAGCCAGTCTAGTGTGTGGTCTGTTGTATACCTGCCCTGCTTTCCCTACATGCAGTACCAATTGATTCAAAACTTTCTACAGCTGCCCGGTATTATCGGCTTTAGCCTCATACCTTTAGATCAGGATGACTCCCTTGGTCAGGCCTATAGTGTCGGCTTTCCCGCAGGCAACGCTCCTGAGCAGCAATCCCTACTGTTGAAAGGTATCCAACAGATCATCAGCACCACCCCCGCCTCCCTAGAGTTTTGTCTGTTTCAATTGGGCCCCCATCAGCTGGAATTGCATAAAGTAGAAAGCGGAGCAGTTTTGCTGGTGCTCAGCGAAGGCCCACTCCCCAGCGACTATCCCAAGGCCGTCAGTGAGCTGGTGCAATTTATCAAAGCCGACTACTCAGCCCTAGTGGAAAGTATCCGGGGGATTAGGGCTGAGGCTGTGGATACGTTATCTGAACCCTTAACCCAAGTGCAAACCGCTCGCTTAGAAGAGGTGGTGGCCGCCATGAATAGCTTAAATCTAGTTACCAGCCGATATCTCGGGCCCCAACTGGTGGCTAACCATTGGCGGACATTCCAGAAAGCACCCTGGCTGAGTAACTTTTGTATTGATGCCGATGGCACCGTTAGCGTTCTGGAGCAAGACCAACAGCTGTCGCCAGAGCAGTTGGCAGAAATTCGCCTATGGACTCAGCGATTTCATCAGCGATGTACCCGGATTATTCGAGACTATGACGCATTGGTAGAACAGACATTGCCTGCCCATTATCGACAACTGTTATTTGGTCGATAAGTGATCGCCATTATGGTTTCTTGCTAGTGAGCTATGGCTGGTTAACCATTGCTAGTTAGACAGTTTCTTGGCCCTATAGACAGCTAATTTCGGATCGTTCGTATCTATGGTAAAAAAAGTCCGCTTAGAGCCCATTGCCCAGGAGAGTACTGTTGAAACCAATGGCAACCTGCTATCGGTTTTATTGCACCAGGAGCTGTCCGTTTTAAAGGAATGTGGTGGTCGGGGCATGTGTGCCACTTGCCATATCTATGTAAACGATGGCATGGGAGCACTGACGCCCATCAACCGACGGGAACAGCGTACCCTGGCAATTATTACCTCCTGCAGGGGAAATTCCCGACTGGCCTGCCAAGCTAGGGTAATGGGAAATGGTGTAGTGGTAGAGCTGCCACCGGGCATGTATGTGAATTCTATTCAAGATATTGAGTCGCTCATTGGCCGTCGGGCCGATCAGGACTTACTGCATCCCCTGACGGGTAAGGTCCTAGTGGAGCAGGGCAAACTGATTACTCGTTCGATGATGCGCCAAATTGACGAGAGCAAGGATCTCAACCTGAATGATTACTTCAAACACAGTCGTTAACCCAGTCCTTCAGGTAAACAGGGTCTAACATTGGGTAAATCGTAACGTTATATTTACATTTAAAGTCTTCAAGGACTTTAATGCAGACACAATCTAATATTTTGATTAAAAGATTTAGTATCCTATCAAGCGTTTTGATGGAGCCTCAGCCCCTAATATGGAGCCTCAGCCCCTAATATAAGTTGAAAGGTTGAAGCCATGCCTGATTTAACTGTTCGCGATTCTTCGCGTTTGTGACATTGATGGTCTTTGATAAGTCTAGTAGCTTGAATCCCCGTCAACAGCAGGTGATGCGTGCAACCGTACGTCACTATGTATCGACAGCGGAACCCGTTGGTTCTAGGGCACTGTTAGAAGCTTTTGACCTGAATGTCAGTGCGGCAACCATTCGCAATGTGATGGGGGCGCTGGAGCGTTCGGGTTTTTTATATCAGCCCCATACATCGGCTGGGCGTGTCCCTTCTGACTCTGGGTATCGGCTTTATGTAGATGAGTTGATTAAACCCTCCAAACCGACTGCCCAGCGGATTGACCAGTTATTGACCCAAAATCTGAATTGGCAGGGATGGAGCCTGGAAGCCTTACTCCAAGAGGCGGCGCAAATTTTGGCCCACCTGAGTGGGTATATTGCCTTGGTCACCATGCCTCGGCTGGAAAACATGGTGGTCAAACACCTGCAGCTGGTGAAAATTTCGGCTGATCAGGTGCTTTTGGTAGTGGTGTTAGATAGCTATGGTACTGAGTCTATGCTGGTGCAGCTGCCTCGGGGAATCACCGGGGTAGGTACTCTCCAGGACGACGGGGAAATCGATCGAGAACTGCAAATCTTATCGAATTTCTTGACGGCCCAGTTATGTGGAAAGCCCCTATCTGAAATTTCTAGTCTGGATTGGCATGAGGTGGACACTAGAGAGCATCATGTGTTGGCCCTGTGCCAGGCAATTAATGATTTGGCCCACCGCAAGCGTCAGCCCCAAACGCATATTTTGGTTACCGGGGTGAAGGATGTCTTGAACCAGCCAGAGTTTGCTGAGCAAAGTCAGCTGCGGAATCTGGTGGCGCTATTGGCGGATGGCCGAGAACAGCTGTGGCCTCTGATGTGTGCGGAGGATAATCACCCCCTGAAAATTTGGATTGGGGAGGAAAACCCGTTGGAACCGATGCAGGGGTGTGCCCTGATTTCGAGCACTTACTGTAATCGGCATTCGACCCCCCTGGGCAGTGTGGGGGTGATGGGCCCCACCAGGATGCTCTATGAAAACACGATTGCTGCGGTGGAAGCCACCTCTAGCTACCTATCGGAAATTATGTCGGGCTTGGATGTGAGCCAGTAGGCGGCAACGATGCCGCTAATAAAACCAAATAGGTGACTTTCCCAGGAAATGCCAGGCTGGTTGGGCAATACACCCCAAAACATTGCACCGTAGGTGACCAGCACAAATAGGGCAATGGCGATCGCAACCATGGTGCGCTCATAGTAGCCCCGCCCCAGTAAAAACCCCAAATAGCCAAACACAAGGCCACTGGCCCCAATATGCACTGAGCCGCCCCGAGCTAGCAGCCATGTACCGGCCCCACCCACCAGGGTGATCAGGATGGTGGCCTTGATCCAGGTGCCCATGGAGCGCATCATCACCCACCAACTCAGGGTGAGCAGGGGCACCGTATTGGCAACTAAATGTCTAAAGTCGCCATGGAGCAGAGGAGCTAGGGGAATGCCCCACAATCCATCTAGAGAACGGGGGCGAATACCGTATCCATTGAGACGGCCGCCAAACACCAAAAAATCTATAATTTCAATGGACCACAGACCCATAAAAACAGCACCTAATAGCTGTAATCGAGCGACAGTTGCAGATTTTAGTTCAGATAGAAGAGGACGATCGTAAGACATAGGTGGGGATGGCAAGAACTCAAGAATTGGGCAGCCTATGAAGCAAGAGCTTTGTAGCAGCTACTAGCTCTAGGTTAAGCCAACTGCCCTAAAGTTGCCTTTGTCTACCCTTTAAGTTTGCCAGGATCTTCAGGTTATCTGCCTCCGTCCCCGGCATCCTCACCCCTGTCTATCTCACGGTTGGCCTCCCCATTTCCCTGATATAGAAGAACGTGATCATTCCAGAGCTACTCGCGGTGCTTTCCATTTCGGCAGCCACCGGTCTTCGTTTGGCCTTGCCTTTGCTACTCATTGGCCTGTTCTCTGGTGAACAGCTATGGTCGCAGGTACCGATTTTGGCCCATATTCCCCAGGTGTGTGTGGTGACTGTTTTGGTGATTTGGTCACTCCTGGAGTTGACGATTTCTAAAGATCGGATCAACCGGCGCTTTTTACAAAGTGCAGAGCTATTTATGAGTCCCTTTGTGGGGACCATTGCCGGGGTTGCGATCGCACGTCTAGCCAACATCTCCGACAGCTGGTTACTGGTGCTGTTAGCCGTCACTGGTGGGGCATTGGCCCTCGTGCTCCAAATGGTGCAAGTAGGGTGGCTCTATCGCTTCAACAGCCCCCCCATATGGATGATGTTTGTAGAAGATGCCCTCTGCATCTTTCTGGTCTTCTTTGCCTTCGACGCACCGCAACAAGGGGGGCTCATTGCTCTGTTTTTACTTTGGCTAGCCATTCGTAGCTCGGTGGTATGGCGTCAGTGGCAAAAGAACAAAGAAAACAAATAAATAAACGGCTGTGGGTTTAGACTACGCTCAACCCACGGCCGTTTATTTGCTTTAGCTAAATTTCAGAGTCAGTTACATCAAACCAGCAATGTGCAAAGGACCATGGCCGCTGACCATTTCCAGTATCAGAGCCAAGAAACCCACCATCGCTAAGCGACCGTTCCACACTTCCGCAAACGGCGTCAGCCCCCAAGCAGACTTATCTTGGGGATAAATTCGAACTTCTTTTTGCAACTGGGCCGCATCAGAAAATAATTTACGGGGAGACTCTAGCGCCTTGACCACCATGTTCCCCATGTCTTCGATAAACACGGGGTAGGTGTTGAGGGCAGGTACCCGGTGGAAGCCTTTAATGCCGGACTCTTCGGCTAGCTCTCGGTACTCAATGTCAATTTCCTGCAGCGTTTCAATGTGCTCAGACACAAAGCTGATGGGTACCACCACCAGATCATCAATACCTTTTGCCGCCAGTTCCTTAATGGCATCTTCCGTGTAGGGTTTCAACCATTCCACCGGTCCCACTCGGCTCTGGTAAGCCAGGGTAAAGTCATTGGGCCGACCAACCGCCTGCATGATCAAGTCAACACAGTGCTCCATTTCCTTCTGGTAGGGATCACCGGCCTCTTCCACATAGCTAACCGGCACGCCATGGGCACTAAAGAAGATGTGGCCTCCGTCTGGATTCGGTAGTTGATCGATAGTTTGAATAATTAGGTCCGCCATGGCTCGCACATAACCAGGGCTGTTGTACCAGGATGGGATCAGAGTATAGTCAATCTTCTGGAGAGCAGGATCAGCTTGCCAAAGCTTATCCAATAGACGAAAGCTAGAACCACTGGTGCTAATGGAAAACTGGGGATAGAGAGGCAAAATGACCAGCTCTTCGATGCCATCCTGCTTGATTTGGGCCACGGCCTCTTCGGTAAAGGGATACCAGTAGCGCATGCCGATGTAGATTTTGACATCGCGCCCTAAATTCTTCAGATAGTCTTTGAGGGCCTCTCCCTGCTCTTCGGTAATGCGTCGTAGAGGGGAACCGCCACCGATTTCCTTATAATTTTCCTGGGATTTGCTGGCACGACTGGAGGAGATCAGCCAGGCCAGGGGTTTCTGCAACCATGGGAAGGGGAGCCGAATAATCTCTGGATCAGCAAACAAGTTAAACAAAAAGGGGCGTACGTCCTCTAACTGCTCGGGCCCTCCAAGATTAAGTAATAAGACTCCAGTACGACCCATGACAGTGCAGCTACCTTTTAAACGAAGTTTTAATGATCTTGGCCTATCGTAACAATTAACTCCTCCTGTAGTCATATCAGATTTGTAGAAGTTGAGAACTTTTTTCATTTAAAATGGCTGATTCAGCTGCGGCCCATGCCATCGATACGTCTTTAAACCAAGTCAATCAGCGACTGAAGGCAGCCCAGCTAGGGCTGCAGATCGAGCGCCGGGGCGACCGTTTAAACCTACGGGGGACCCTACCGCCAAAGCCTGGTAGTCCTAAATTGCGACCCTACCAGCAACGCTTACCCCTCAAGTTACCCGCCACCAAGACCGGTCTAAAGCAATGTGAGCAAACGGCCAAAATTATTGCGGCCCAGCTATTACAAAATATTTTTGATTGGCGCGACTACCTTGGTCCCGTGGCCGGTCTAAGAATGGCCGGAGCCGATCTAGCTACTCAGATTGATGCGTTTGAGTGTCATTTTTTTGAAACCCGTCTCTCTGGGGTATCTGCCGCCTCTTTAAAAACCACCTGGGAAAAAGCCTATGTTCCCTATTTACGCAAGCTCCATGCCACGGCAGAACGCCACAGTAACCTGAGCCTACCCGAGGCGATCTATGCCACGGTGCAAAGCACCCAGGCCAATTCCCGCAGCCGTCAGATCTGCTGTACTGCCCTGGCCGCCCTAGCCGAGTTTCTCAATCTAGACTTGCCCACGGATCTAAAGTCCTTTTGGGGTAACTATGGCAATAGCCAAACCCAACTGAGGGATTTACCCTCTGATGATCAGATTGTCGAAATTTACGACGGGATCAAAAATCCCCACTGGCAATATGTTTACGGCATGATGGCCACCTACGGGTTGCGCAACCATGAGGTGTTTTTTTGCGATCTGGCTAATCTATCAGACCGAGTTCCAGACTCCAACTCCAGCGCCGAAATCATCGTCCGAGAAACCACCAAAACCGGCCGCCATGAAGTATGGCCCTTTTACCCAGAATGGGTCGAGCGCTTTGACCTAGCCCATGGCGAACTGCCCAAGGTAAATACTGACCTTACCTCCACTACGCTCCAGCGGGTGGGTCAGCAGGTCACCACCCAGTTTCGCCGTTACAAAATCCCCTTTTCCCCCTACGACCTGCGCCATGCCTGGGCCGTGCGCACCATCTTAATGGGCCTACCCGACGCCGTCGCCGCCAGAATGATGGGCCACTCGGTGCAGGTACATAACCGGACGTACCACCGTTGGATGACCCATCGAGATCAGCAGATGGCCGTGCAGGCAGCCTTGGCGAAGAATGAAATGTCTGCCCCTTTGTAGGGGCGTTGGTAGACGCTTGGCAATGGAATTACATCACCATGCCACCATCCACATTCATCACCTGGCCGGTAATGTAGGCCGCCGCTGGGTCCGCCGCCAAAAACCGAATCAGGCCCGCTACTTCACTGGCCTGACCATAGCGACCCAAGGGAATATACTTCAGAATCTCCTCGGTGTTTGATAGCTCATTGGTCATATCAGTTTCAATAAAACCAGGGGCCACCGCATTCACCGTTACATTGCGACCCGCCATTTCCTTCGCCACGGTCTTCGTAAACCCAATCACTCCGGCCTTCGCCGCACTGTAATTAGCCTGACCTGGGTTACCCATGAGACCAGCCACCGACGAAATATTAATGATGCGACCGGACCGCTGTTTGAGCATGATCTTAGCCACGGCGCGGGTGCAAAGAAAGACGCCCGTCAGGTTGAGATCGATCACCGCCTGCCAGTCAGCCGGTTTCATGCGGAGCAGTAGGGTGTCACGGGTAATGCCCGCATTATTCACCAGTACATCAATGCGCCCAAACTTCTCTTTAGTGGCCTTCACCAGGGCCTCCACTTGATCTTCTTGGGAAACATCTGCCTGGAGGGCAATGGCATTGCCACCAGCCTTGACAATTTCAGCTACCACTTCATCCGCCGCCGCACTGGAGCGGGCATAGTTCACTACAACGCTAGCCCCTTCAGCGGCGAGGGCGAGGGCAGCCGCCTTACCGATGCCACGGGATGAACCGGTAATAATTGCTACCTGATCTTGCATTGCTCCAGTCATGGGGAGGGGAAATGGTTAACAGCTCGATCACTCTATTATTTTTGGGGGTAGGGGATCAATCCTCTGACTCCCTGATCCCCTACCAACTATTTTTGGGATTTGGCGATCAATTATTTGAGAACCCTCACCAACTATATATTTTCGGATTTGGCAATCAATTATTTAAGGACCCTCACCAACTATTTTTGGGGTTTGGCGATCAATTGTTTGAGGACCCTTACAAATCTTGCTCTCAAAGCCAATGATTTGCTTAAATACCGGCCATTTTTCTGGAGGTCGCCTAGCATAAAAGCTGAACCCATCTTGGATTGAGGACAATGGCTGTAAAACAACAATTTTCTAGTTTTCAAGAAATGTTAGAAGGGGCTGATAAGCCTATCTTGGTCGACTTTTATGCGGTGTGGTGCGGTCCCTGTCAGCTCATGGCAAATGTCCTAGAACAGGTCAAGGCCAAGCAGCAGGACCAGCTACAGATCGTCAAGATTGACACGGATAAGTATCCCAGCTTGGCATCGCAGTATGAAATCCATGCCCTACCCACCATGGTGCTATTCAAGGATGGTCAGGTAGTGGACCGAATTGAAGGGGCGATGTCCGCTGATAAGTTGATTGAGCGCCTGCAGCCGAATTTGTAAGGATTGGCCGACGCTACTATCCAATTACATCAGGGAACTTCTGCTGGTGCAGTCTTCAGCCTATTGAGATAGATCATCTGTCGTCTGCTGCTTGATTCCTGACTCCTAGTTTCTGAGCCAGGGATCAGGGTTTCACTGATGGATGGATAATCGTAACGATTATGATTGAGAGTCCCCAGGGGTTGCCTGGATTTGTGACTGACTCATCAATACAGTTCATCAACACAGTATGGAAACGGCATGTGCCATTGCCCTTGGCAGTAACCTGGGGGATTCAGAACAAACGATTGAAACGGCATTGGCACGGCTTGATCAAACAGAAGGTATGGAGTTGAGTTTAAGATCTCAACTCTACAAAACCGCTCCCGTCGGCCCTCCCCAGCCCGACTTCATTAATGCCTGCGCTATTTTTTACACCATCCTCAACCCAGAGCAGGTGCTGCAAGCGTTGCTAGCTATCGAAACCAGCTTTGGTCGCATTCGCCGTGAACGCTGGGGTCCAAGAACTTTGGATCTAGATTTGCTGTTCTATGGCGACCGGGTAATGGATACGTCTAGACTGACGTTGCCCCATCCAAGCATGCATGAGCGGGCGTTTGTGCTGGTGCCCCTAGCGGAGATTGCCGCAGATTGGCGGCATCCCTTGCATCACCAAACGGTGAAGGAACTGCTGCACCAGGTCAATACGGCTGGGGTTTATCCATTAGTGGCATAGGCTTCGACTTCGCTCAGCCATCGGTGTCTGGATGAACTGGATAAGGGGAACTGCAACCGTTCCGTGGTGTAACCTAATTTCGTCACCCTCTCCATAGCTAATCTACTGTATCGATCCTATGCATCCTGGTCTAGAACCGCCCCAGTTGCTTAAGCAGAATTTATTTTATGCCGGACGTAAGTTTAACTTTGAGGTTAATCGTCTGCGGCTGCCCAACCAAGTTGAAGGTCAGTGGGAATGTATTCGCCATCCGGGGGGAGCCATGGCTGTTCCCATTACCCCGGAGGGGAAACTGGTGCTGGTGCGGCAGTATCGATTTGCGGTTCAGGGGAGACTGTTGGAGTTTCCTGCTGGCACGATTGAGGCGGGGGAAGATGCATTTACAACTATTCAGCGAGAGATTGAGGAAGAGACTGGTTATAGTGCTACAGAATGGAAAAACCTGGGTAAGTTTCCCTTAGCGCCAGGCTATTCTGACGAGTATATTTTTGCGTTTTTAGCCAGTGGATTAGAGAAGCTAGAGGTCGTGCCGGAAAAGGACGACGATGAGGATATTGAAGTTATTTTGCTGACGCCGGAAGAGTTTGAGAAGTCTGTTATTGATGGGGTTGGGGTGGATGCGAAGTCTATTGCTGGATACTTTTTGGCTAAGCCTTTTTTGAATAATCGGAAATAGCCATGGGTATTGGCAAAATCTACCTTGAGAAAGGTAGAAGCCCCATAGCTTCCTTAATGAAATCCGCTAACTAAACTTGATTTTTTAGCTAAAACACCATCTTCTAAATAAGTAATCTCATCAGCTGCATCAGTAATGCGGGGATCGTGGGTGATGATCAGTACCGTGCAGCCCTTGTTCTTAGCCAGGTACTGCATTAACTCAATCACACCACGACCTGTGGCGGAATCTAGGGCTGCAGTGGGCTCATCGGCCATGATCAATTCTGGCTTACCGGCTAACGCACGAGCAATGGCCACCCGCTGCTTTTGACCACCGGACAGATCCGCCGGTAGATTATTAGCTCGATCGCCCAATCCCACTTGTTTGAGCAGATCAAACGCCTGTTCTTTATTGCCGGGTCCTGTTTGGCCCTTGATCTGTAGCGCTAGTTCAATATTCTCCAGGGCCGTTAGGGCAGGAAATAGGTTAAAGCTTTGGAAAATAAAGCCAATGTGATCGCGGCGAAAGGCAGTGAGTTCTTTGCGGGAGAGGGTTGTGATTTCTTGCCCCAGCAGCTGCACCTGCCCGGCAGTCGGGGTCAAAATACCCGCCAAAATCGACAGCAGTGTGGTTTTGCCCGAACCCGATGGCCCCATCATTAAACGGATTTGCCCATGGGGAATGGCCAAGTCAATGCCCTTGAGCACCCTAGTTTCAGTGGTGCCCGACATAAAGGACATTTGGACGTTTTGTGCTGCGATCGCAACCATTAATTCTTAAACCCACAACTCACACTCACCAATCTCCTAGGCCTTAAACACAATTCCTGGATCCACACGGGTCACCTTTTGAATTGCAAAAACCGCCGAACCCACACACATCACTACGGTAATGCCAAACACCCCAACGGCACTAACGGGCGTAATTAGCACCACAATTCCCTGACTGGCCGCCGTCCAAGTGCCCACCCCCCAACATAGCAACAGACCAGGGATATAGCCCAAAACCGCCATCCACAACGACTGCTCTAAAATCACGCTGTAGATGTCCCAATCTGAGGCCCCCATCGCCTTGAGGGTACCAAATTCGCGCAAATTCTCAGAAACCGATGTGTACAAAATCTGGGCCACCACCACCATGCCCACCAGCACCCCGACAATGGCCCCCAAACCCAAGATAAAACCTATGCCCGTGCGATTTTGCCAATAGGCTTGGGTGACATTGATCAGCTCATTTTTAGTAAACGCCTTGGTGCCCGGTAGGGATGTTTCGATGCGTCGCTTCAGGTCCTGTAAATTTTCCCCTGGAGCCGCTTTGACCAAAATGTAGGTGACTGGATCATCTGAACCCAAGGGCTCTGGAGCCGGTATATTGGCATTGGTCTCACTAGCATCTTTCTCATAGACATTGACACAGGTAATGTCCCCACTGCCTAATTGGCACGTTAACTCGGCGGAGAAGCCGGAATTAATATAGGCACCGGCATTAATCAACGATGCAAATACAAACTTGCTGGATACCAAAGACTGGGTGTCGCTAGTGAACCCCACCACCGTCGCCGGCAGTTGACGAATACGAGCCGTATCCCCAGCACTCTCAATGCGGAACGAACGCATATTAGTCCGGTCGATCAGGACAGAATAGGGCAGTTTTAAGGCCTTGAGGGTCTGGCTTGATACCTGGCCCGGCCGAAATAATTCGCCGTCGGGGTCAAAGCCAAACACCCGCAATGTCGTTAGTTTGCCATCTGAGTACCAGCGACCGGAGCCGATAGAAAGGGCCTCGGCTCGGGCTACCCCGGCTATAGTCTGTGCTCGCTGTACCTGCACATAGGGAAAAGGTTCCGTTAGCTCAAAGTTGACGATATTTTCTGAAGTGACCCAAATATCGGCAGCGGAACTGTCAATCAGGAGGGTGGTAGAACGGGTAAAACCTTTGAGAATACCGGTTTGAATTGTGACCAAACTGACGGCAAACATAATGCCGGCCTGGGCCACTAAAAATCGGGGCAGATCTTTAAGTAAATTTTTACGAGCTAATGAAACCATGGCAACCACTGATCAGTCTAGCGGTTGCCCGCAATTGTCCTATTCTATCGAGAAACCAGCCAGCACTAGTGCTGGCATAGGCTGGAATCAAAATTGGTCCAGTGGTTGCTTAAACGATGGGTTGGGCTTGATGGATGAGTAGGTTAGTTGCCTGGGCATGGTTCAAGGTGGGGTTGGCTTGGAGCATTAATGCGATCGTACCTGACACATGGGGAGCTGCCATGGATGTACCCTGAAATGTGCGATAACCTCCTCCAGTGGCCGTGGAGATAATACCTACCCCAGGAGCGATCACGTGGCGTAAATCTGGATTATTTCCAGCCCGGTTGGAAAAGGTTGCCACCTGGCTATTCTGACCGATGGCTCCCACGGATACGCCAAATTCTTCAGCGTAGAAAGCCGGTGTACCAGTGGACGATCGAGCGCTGTTACCAGCTGCTGAAACCACAATGACGTTCTGGCTAGCCGCATAGAGTAGGGCAGCCTCAAGCTCTGCGGACGGTGGCCAGCCAAGACTCATGTTAATGACATTGGCCCCATTATCGACGGCATAGTAGATCGCCGATGGCAGATCCCCTGGATTGATGAATTGACCCTGGGGTGCATCCCCAATTTTGATTGCCATAATTTTGGCATCAGGCGCGACGCCCGTAATCCCTCGGCCATTAGCTGTAGCGGCAATTGTGCCGGCTACATGGGTGCCATGGGTACCGCCAAATAATGGCAAAACATTATTATTGTTTTGATCCATGGCAAAGTTCCAGCCATGGAGATCATCTACAAAACCATTGCCGTCATTATCAATACCATCGTCCGCAATTTCGCCTAGATTTTGCCAAATATTGGGGGCTAGATCTGGGTGATTAATATCAATGCCATCGTCAATCACTGCTACGACAATGCCTTTTCCAGTGATGCCCTGGTTCCAAACCTCCGGTGCATTAATAGCATCTAGGCCCCAATTATCATCAGTCAGATCGGGGACATCGGGCAGAGATTGTCCCAATAAAAAGCCAACTGATGCGGCTGCATCGATGAGACCATAACCCAACAGCGGATCAAAATTTTGACTAAGGCTAGTACCTTCTTGAAAAGGCGAATCAGATGATGTAGCGTCATCATCTGCCTGTAGGCGTGATAGGTCCAGGGCCAATGCTATTTCCTGGTGCCGTTGAAACTCTGTGACTAAGTCCGCAATCAGTGACGGCTGACTATAGCTATTTGAGATACGTGCTGCAGCTACCTGTGTCCAATTAGCTTCTAGGGTTTGCAGGAACTCGTCGGTTGAATTGTAGTTGCCCATCCCTATTGGATCGGCTTTATCACTATGGAGCGACAAAAATAAGGGAGCTAATGACTCCTTAGCGGCAAATGATGAGGCGTCAGGCTGGAATGCAAAATCGGTACTATCTGTCATGGGGCAATGATTCTTCAGGACTCATCTACAGATGTGTGATGGCTGTCAAGGCGTTGGGTAAGTCCGTTCTACCCAACGCACTTGGGTCTGTTTCAGTTCAGTGATTTCAACTAAACAGCTGTTTAGAGATATGTAAACGCTTCACCGGTCAAACTCAACGCTGCTGTATCGCCTTGGACGATAGCAACCAGTTCATTTCCCTGGAAAATTCCAGTACCTGTGGG
This sequence comes from Leptothoe sp. PORK10 BA2, assembly GCF_034932105.1. Classification (NCBI taxonomy): domain Bacteria; kingdom Bacillati; phylum Cyanobacteriota; class Cyanophyceae; order Nodosilineales; family Cymatolegaceae; genus Leptothoe; species Leptothoe sp. PORK10 BA2. The sequence goes on from NZ_JAYGIG010000014.1 coordinate 30,080, forward strand.
CAGCCCTGTTGATGGTGTGCCCAAGCTATAGCTGCTGGCATTTCCATGGAGAACGATAATATCCTCCCCAGCGGTATAGTCAGCGATGAGGGCGTAGTCAAGAGATGTCGTGTCGACGTAATAGCTTTGACTGGAATCACCTAAGAAAAAGGTATCATCACCCAAACCGCCGATGAGCTGATCAACCTGATTGCTTCCTGGATTTGTGGTGTTGGTGATATCAACACCAACGAGGAAATCATCACCCCGCTCACCGTTAACAATATCGCTTCCACTACCGCCAATGATGTCGTCGTCGCCGCGTCCGCCACGCAGGTTATCATTGCCGCCGCCACCAAAAATGTTATCGTCACCGCGTAGTCCTTGGAAGAAGTCAGCTGCATTGGTGCCGATAAAGTCATCGTTTTCCCGCTGGCCAATTTGCGCAGTGTTATTGATAACTAAATTGTCATAGTCGATGAATAAGCCTGTATTGGCATTATTGCCTTCATCAAACTCATCGACCGTATTGCCAGGGTCGATTAATGTGCCCACATAGTAGGTTCCGTCACCTTGCCAAAATGGGTCATTAATGCCTGGCAGGGTAAGGTCAACGGTGAGGGTGCCCGTTGAACTATTGGCGGATAGACTGGATAGAGTTGTGGTACCCAATCGCTGATCAGCGGTGCTGATGAAGGCATTGTTAGATAGATAAAATTCGACATCAAATGCCCCTGTGGCCAAGCCCCCTTGGTTACTAATATCAAATTCAAATGTGAAGGTGCTACCTGCATTTTGAGGTTCGAGAATTACGTTGCCTAGGGTTGACAACAAGTCGGCCTTTTGAGTCCCCGTAATTAGTACATCATCTTGGTCAATCAGGTTACCTCGGTTGCGGTTATTGGTTTCATTGGCCTCAGCTACCACATTGTCGGCATCTACAATCATGCCGATAGTATAGGTACCATTGCCGATCCAGAAGGGATCGCCAGGTTGAGGTAAGGCGAGTTGCTGAGAAAGTGTGGCTGTTGAAGCACCTGCCGCTAGATTGGCGACCGTTGCCTCCCCGAGGAAATAGTCGGCACTACTGATAGTGGCATTATTGGATAGATAAAATGCCACTTTGATGGGTTGACCTGTGGGGATTCCACCCAGGTTACTTACGACATAATCAAAGTCGAACGTCGCCCCTGCCGTCAGTGGTTCTTGTACTACATTCGATGATGATCCGACCAGGTCAGCGGCGGTGGTGCCATTGACGACGAGGGTATCGAAGTCAATGAGTTGTCCCTGATTGCTATTGTTGAATTCGTTAGACTCGGTAACGGTATTGGCCGAGTCAATAATCATGCCGACGGTGTAGTCGCCATTGCCGCCATTGGCTAACCAGAAGGCATCATTGACCCCGGGCATGGTCAGCTGGGTGGTTAAGGTGCCGGTGGCAGCACCCGCAGCGAGACTGCTCAGGGTGACACTGCCTAGGGATTGATCAGCGGTACTAATGAAGTCGTTGCTAGAAAGGTAGAAGGAAACGGTGTAGTTACCAGTGGCAGCCCCGCCAATATTACTGATGTTGTAGTCGAAGTCGAAGGTATT
>NZ_JAYGIG010000014.1:31754-61873 GCF_034932105.1 Leptothoe sp. PORK10 BA2
TGACACTGCCTAGGGATTGATCAGCGGTACTAATGAAGTCGTTGCTAGAAAGGTAGAAGGAAACGGTGTAGTTACCAGTGGCAGCCCCGCCAATATTACTGATGTTGTAGTCGAAGTCGAAGGTATTACCTGCGGTTTGTGGTTCAAGGACGACATTGGCTGAGGTGGCAACTAAGTCAGCACTTAAGGTGTTGTTAATAACAACATCGTCCCAATCTAAAAGAAAACCACGATTTCTATTATTAGCTTCGTTTGATTCTGCCACTTGATTCAGAGAATCAATGACCATACCAATGTGATAGGTGCCATCGCCTGAATTTGTTTGCCAAAATGGGTCGTTGATCCCTGGCAGGGTCAAGCTTCTGGTGAAGGTGCCAGTGGAAGGGCTCGAACCAAGACCAGTAATAGTACTAGAACTGAGAAGTATATCTAGTCCAGCATTGGGGGCAATAGTGCTGTTTTTTGATAGGTAAAAAGAGACTTGAAATGGACCATTGACAGCGGTTCCTACGTTTCCGATTTCATAGTCAATATCGAATGTACTGCCTGCAACGAGTGGCTCATTCAAAATATCGAAATCTTGGCCAAATAGATCGGGCATTAAGTTTTTATCTCCAGAGTAGACACACTTACGTACTTCTACAGAGTAAAAGCTTATTCAAGAAGAGAGAATATTTTTCTCTCAATAATAATAATTCAAAAAAACTATGGAACAAAATTCTTCTAAATGCGTCCTTGGTTCTTTTTTAAGAAAATCCAGGTTGAAATCTCGCTGCTACAAATCGGTCAATGCCTGCTAAATCCTGGTGAGGCTGGATGGTTTGGTAACCATGATTTTGAGCAAGCAAGTCTCTAATCGCTTCGCTCTGCCCTTCCATATGTTCTGTTAGCCATAGCCCACCTGGCTTGAGAAATTTAGGAGCCTGGGCAATTAGGTGACGGATATCATTCAAGCCATCGTCTCCTCCATCTAGTGATTGATGGGGCTCATGTTGGGCAACCTCGGGATCCAAATTTAAAACGGTTGTGCTGGGAATATAAGGAGGGTTAGTAATGATTCCCGATAAGTTGCTTTGCCAGTCGCTGATGGGCTCAAACCAGCTCCCTTGATAAAATTTAATATTATTGATTTTGTTACGGTGACTATTTTGGTAAGCAATTTCTAAGGCTGCGGCACTAATGTCAATGGCCAAAATCTGGGCATGGGGAAATGCTTTGGCTAGCGCGATCGCAATTGCCCCACTACCCGTACCCAAATCAGCCCACACCTGCGAACTGAACCGTTCGCCTTGGCCCTCAGCCCAAGCCTGCACAATGTCCACCATGAGCTCAGTTTCAGGCCGAGGGATCAGTACATCGGGCGTCACCGTCAGCATCAAATCCCGCCACGGCGTTTCACCCACCAAATACTGCACCGGCACCCGCTCAGTTAGGCGACGTTGCCACTGCTGAGTGAGCCAATCCAGAGAATGACTTAACGGCACCGCTCCCCGGCCACGATAAAGCTCCAAACTTAGATCCGTCTGACTGAGGTCACTGACCCCTTGGACAAACCAGTCCAATTCATACAAAGGGACATGGGCATTTTGGGCATCAGTCCGAGCCTGTAATATCCACTGATGCAGTCTTTCCCCCAGTACTGAGAGCGCTTCAAAACTCAAAATCTATCCCAACACCCGCAAAACACTGGCAATCGAATCCACATCCAACGAATTCTTTAACGCCGCGATGGCCTGCTGGAAAGCACCTTCTTGGACCCCATGGGTGACAATCACCAGTTCAGCCAGATTGTCCTGTAACCCAATTTGCACAATCGATTCAAGACTCAAATCATGATTGCCAAAGATTTCCCCCAGGTGCCCAATCACCCCCGGCTGATCCTGCACCATCAGACGCAAGTAAAACCGACTTTCTAGCTGCTCCATGGGGCTAATGGCTTGGTAGTCGCTGTAGGCACTACTCAGCAACGGATTGGGCAATTTTTCCTCCGCTGGAGATTCCATGTGAAGGGTAGCGGCAATGGCCATGATATCCGACACGATGGCGCTGGCGGTGGGACCTTCACCCGCGCCAGGTCCATAGAACATGACCTGACCAATGGGATCACCTTCCACCAAAACTGCATTGTTCACATCGTTAACACTGGCCAAAGGATGATCGAGGGGCACCAGGGTAGGATGCACCCGCAGTTGGATGGTGTCCCGCTGGTCTGCTGTTGGCGGGTTGCGTTTTGCGATCGCCAACAGCTTAATCACAAACCCCAAGGTTTTCGCATAGTCCACGTCCGCAGCACTCACATTGCGAATACCCTCAGTAAACACATCCTCTCGCCGAATTTTGCCCCCAAACGCAATGGACGCCAAAATCACAATTTTGTCAGCCGCATCCAAACCATCCACATCAGCAGTAGGGTCAGCTTCCGCGTAGCCTAAGGCCTGAGCATCCGCCAGAATCGGTTCAAAGTCCCCGCCTTCACTCTGCATGCGGGTCAATATATAGTTGGTCGTACCATTAACAATGCCGGTCACCGTCTCCAGACGGTTCACACAAAGGGCCTGCTGCAACGGCTGAATAATCGGAATTCCCCCACAGACAGCCGCCTCATAGAGCACATACACCCCAGCCTTTTTGGCCGCTTCAGCAATTTCATTGCCATAGCGAGAGATCACAGCTTTATTGGCAGTCACCACATGTTTACCATCCTCAATCGCCTCTAAAATCAGCGACCGAGCAGGCTCTAACCCGCCCATGACCTCCACCACAATATCGATATCAGGATCGGTAACAATCGCTTCGAGATCGGTGGTTAAACAATCCTCAGGTAAATCCACCGCACGGGGCTTATCCAAAGAGCGTACACCCACCCGATGGATCTCTAAGGTTTGTAGTAGTGGATGACGCCGGGTAGCGTCTAGCAAAATTTTGGCCGTACCAGTTCCTACCGTACCCAGACCTAATAACCCAACCTTAAAAACCAATGTGCTATCCCATGCGACTTACCACAGACCATTGTAAAAGCCAGGGAACCCTCAGATTCACCTGGCTTTTACATATTATTCATTTGACCGTGTGACACCCTAGGTCAGTAAAACCTAGTAAGTCTCAACGTGCCAGCGATGGGACTTCTTCATGTCCTTGCGATACTCAGGCCAATCTACACCGGTCTTAGCCGCTGCCATGGTTAGAGCCTCGTCGATGCCGCCTTCCATACCGCGCAGACCACAGATGTAAACATGGGTCTTCTCATCTTGAATGAGACTCCAAAGTTCATCAGCATGTTCAGCAATTCGATGCTGAATGTACATGCGACCACCTTCAGAGTTCTGCTGCTCACGGCTAATGGCATAGGTCAAACGGAAGTTGTCAGGATACTTATCCTGCATTTCCTCCAGCTCTTCCTTGTAAAGGATATTCTCGGTCTGAGGTACACCGAAGAACAACCAAGCCATGCCGTTGAAGCTGTAGTCAGGATTGGCCGCACGCTCATTGTCTTTGAACATGCGCCACAGGTAAGCCCGGAATGGAGCAATTCCAGTCCCCGTCCCCATCATGATCACCGTTGCATCAGAATCATCGGGCAACAACATTTCCTTGCCCACAGGACCGGTGATCTTGACCTTAGTTCCAGGTTCTAGCCCACAGAGATAGGTAGAGCAAACGCCATTAATGGTTTCGCCGCTTTCAGGGTGCTGATACGTCAGCTGACGTACGCACAAAGAAACGGTCTTATCGTCTACATCGTCACCATGACGGGTGGAGGCGATAGAGTAAAGCCTCATCTTATGGGGCTTACCCTTGTCGTCAGAACCTTCCGGGATAATACCAATACTCTGACCTTCTACATATTTAAGATCGCCTTGACTCAGGTCGAACTTAATGTGTTGAACAATCCCAATGCCGCCTTCGGCTACCAAAGGCTCATTGGATATGCATTCGCCCAGGTAAGGATCCTTGGGCTTGTAGGTATTAACCGGCACATCAGCACCAGGTTTCGTTGCTTTAGGTTTAGTTTCGGCCATAGGTTTAGTTTCTGCAGGTGCTGTTTGAGTCACAGGCAAAGCTGGCAAATCGCCGTTGACTGGACGAATGCTGACAATCTCACCTCCCATACGGGTAATGCGCCGAGTTTCTGCGGCCATACGCGCGTAGGGAACTGTCACAAAAGTGCTGCCACTCTGACGCACGGGCGCTGTACCCCCAGCTGCGGAGTCTAGCCCTTTGACCTCGTATATAAATAGACGGTTGCCAGAAATACTGAGACTACCGCCAATGACGCTCGAATTATACATGCGCTGAACTTTGAGTATCTCCTAACCCTTCAGAAAGTTGGCTGAACCATCGATCTGAAACAAATCATCCACCTAGCGTATCATTCTGAGCGAAACGAAGTTAATGCCTAAGGCTAGGCAATTATGCGACGGACAAGGTCAGCTATCCCTGCCTATGACTCATTTAGTAACCTAGCGAAGATATCCGAGAAAAACTATAAAATATGATGCTTTTCATTATTTTTTGAGGGCCACGCTGGTCACAAATAACCCCTGGCAAGGGTAAACGCTCATAAAAAGTGACATAAAATTTTACAAATCGGCCTATTTTAACTGCCTGTAAGCCTCAAGATTCAAGCCTTGCAGTCTTTTGTGTAGTCTGAGGACTTACATGACGGATTGTAAAAAAACGAAAGTCTATTTATCATAAAGTACGAGCCATAATCCTATCTGATGGTGATTACGACCATCCTGATGTGGATGCTTGTGACATACACACGTCCCTAAAGGGTTGATATATATTTTCTAACTCTTTACCCATAGGGACTTATGCCATATTAAGAGGATTTGAGATGACCATTGCAATGGGCCGTGCTGGGGCCGATCGGGGCGTCTTTGACGTCGTTGATGACTGGCTCAAGCGCGATAGATTTGTATTCGTCGGCTGGTCTGGTTTGCTGCTATTCCCCTGCGCCTTTTTGGCGATTGGTGGTTGGCTAACTGGCACCACATTTGTCACGTCTTGGTATACCCACGGACTAGCATCTTCATACATTGAAGGCGCTAACTTTTTGACGGTAGCTGTATCGTCACCTGCGAATAGCATGGGCCATTCCCTGCTATTGCTTTGGGGCCCTGAAGCCCAAGGCTCTTTCGTGCGCTGGTGCCAAATTGGCGGACTGTGGACGTTTGTAGCTCTCCACGGTGCGTTTGCGCTGATTGGCTTTATGCTGCGTCAGTTCGAGGTGGCTCGTCTGGTAGGACTTCGTCCCTATAATGCGATCGCGTTCTCGGCCCCTATTGCCGTGTTCGTGTCCGTGTTCTTGATGTACCCCTTGGGCCAATCCAGCTGGTTTTTTGCCCCTAGCTTTGGCGTAGCGGCAATTTTCCGCTTCTTGCTGTTCTTACAGGGCTTCCACAACTGGACCCTAAACCCCTTCCACATGATGGGCGTTGCTGGTGTCTTGGGTGGAGCGCTGCTGTGCGCCATTCACGGAGCTACCGTGGAGAATACGCTGTTTGAAGATGGCGATGGTGCCAACACGTTCCGCGCATTTGAGCCCACTCAAGCAGAAGAAACCTACTCCATGGTGACCGCTAACCGATTCTGGTCTCAGATTTTCGGTATTGCGTTCTCCAACAAGCGTTGGTTACACTTCTTTATGCTGTTTGTGCCTGTCACTGGACTTTGGATGAGTGCAGTGGGCATTGTCGGTCTCGCCCTCAACCTGCGAGCCTATGACTTTGTGTCCCAGGAGACTCGCGCAGCCGAAGACCCTGAATTCGAAACGTTCTACACCAAGAACATTCTGCTTAACGAAGGTATTCGTGCGTGGATGTCCTCCCAGGATCAGCCCCACGAGAAGTTTGTATTCCCCGAAGAGGTACTGCCACGTGGTAACGCTCTCTAGTAACTACATTTCGGGTCGTGACCAGCAATCCACCGGTTTTGCCTGGTGGTCTGGAAACGCCCGTCTGATTGACTTGTCCGGTAAGCTCTTGGGTGCCCATGTTGCCCATGCTGGTCTTATCGTTCTATGGACCGGTGCGATGACCTTATTTGAGGTCTCACACTTTGTCCCCGAAAAGCCCCTGTATGAGCAGGGCTTTATCCTACTCCCCCACCTAGCCACTTTGGGCTGGGGCGTAGGTCCTGGTGGTGAAGTTGTTGACACATTTCCCTACTTTGTCGTTGGTGTACTCCACCTAATTTCTTCTGCAGTTCTAGGCCTGGGCGGTGTATATCACGCTGTTCGTGGTCCTGAAACCCTAGAAGAGTATTCCAGCTTCTTCCAGCAGGACTGGAAGGACAAGAATCAGATGACCAATATTATTGGCTATCACCTGATTTTGCTGGGCTGTGGCGCTCTGTTACTCGTATTCAAAGCCACCTTGTTTGGCGGTGTTTACGATACCTGGGCCCCTGGCGGTGGTGACGTTCGTGTTATCACTAATCCCACCCTTGACCCGGCTGTTATCTGGGGCTATTTAGTTGGCGCTCCCTTCGGTGGCGACGGCTGGATTGTCGGTGTTGACAGCATGGAAGACATCATCGGTGGCCACATCTGGATTGGTTTGATCTGCATCTCCGGCGGTATCTGGCACATTCTGACCACGCCTTTTGGCTGGGTTCGTCGTGCCTTCATCTGGTCCGGTGAAGCTTATCTTTCCTACAGTTTGGGTGCGTTGTCCATGATGGGCTTCATCGCGTCCTGCTTCGTGTGGTTTAACAACACTGCCTATCCCAGTGAGTTCTTTGGTCCTACTAATGCTGAGTCTTCCCAGGCCCAGGCCATGACCTTCTTGGTTCGTGACCAGCGCATGGGTGCCAACATTGGTTCTGCCCAAGGTCCTACAGGTCTTGGTAAGTATCTGATGCGCTCCCCCACTGGTGAGATCATTTTCGGTGGTGAGACCATGCGTTTCTGGGACTTTGATGGTCCTTGGCTATCTCCCCTCCGTGGAACTAACGGCCTAGACCTAGACAAGCTTAAGAATGACATTCAGCCTTGGCAGGTACGTCGTGCTGCTGAGTATATGACCCACGCGCCCAACGCGTCGATCAACTCCGTAGGTGGCGTTATCACTGAGATTAACTCTGTTAACTTTGTGAACCCCCGTCAGTGGTTGTCTACTTCTCACTTCGTTCTAGGCTTCTTCTTCTTGGTTGGTCACCTCTGGCATGCGGGCCGTGCTCGTGCTGCTGCAGGTGGTTTCGAGAAAGGTCTTGACCGGGCGAATGAGCCAGTGTTGGCTATGGACGACCTAGACTAAGTTTTTGGTCTGATTTCGTCTGATAAAAAGCCTCTGCCTCTGGGCAGAGGCTTTTTTATTTTTTGCCCCCCTGTCCTGGGCCCCCTTGTCCTGGGTCTAATCCCATCTGGTCATGGGTGCTGAAACGGTTTTAGAATGCAGGGTGAGTACTGTTGCGATCGCTAATTTATGAGGTATCTAAGCTCTATTCACTGGCGGCATTGGCTGCTGAGCTGTCTGTTGATGGGGGTGATGTGTTTGAGTTGGGGGCATCCGGCCCAAGCTGAGAATTTTGATCGCCAGAGTCTGCGGCAACGGAGTTTTGTGGGACAGGATTTGCGGCGCAACAATTACACCAGTACCGATATGGCTGAGGCAGATTTGAGTAATACCGATCTGCGGGGTGTGAGACTGTTTGACACAAACCTGACCAAGGCCAATTTAGAAAACGCCAATATGACCGGAGCCACCCTGGATGGAGCCCGGTTTATTCGAGCCAACCTGAAGAATGCCATTCTTGAGGGAGCCTATGCTTTTAGCACAGATTTTCGAAAGGCGGATATTGCCGGGGCTGACTTTACCGATGTGGACTTGGATGCCAAAACCAATGACATGCTGTGTGAAGTGGCCACAGGCACTAATCCGGTGACGGGACGGAATACGAAGGACACCCTCTACTGCCCCTAGTGCCCCTAGCCATCCTAGCCATAACCGTGGGTCGCCAGGAAATCCAGCGATATATCGGGTGGTGGGTTGTGGTTGTCGGGTCGATCACTGGCCGATCCAACGCCTAACTGAGTAAAGCGCTCCACATATTTACCTAAGATGTCACCTTCAAGGTTGACAGCATCGTTAGGGCGCAGATACTGCAAATTCGTTTCGTCATAGGTAACTGGAATCACCGCCACCTTGAACCAGTCACCGGAGGGACTGCAATCAGCAATGGTCAGGCTAATGCCGTTTACCCCTACGCTGCCCTTGGGCACGATGTAGCGTGCCACCTGGGGGTTGGGCACTGTAAAGCTAATTTCCCAGGCACTGTCGGTTTGGATAATCTCACTGACATAGCCCTGACCGTCCACATGGCCGGTGACGAAATGCCCCCCAATTTTAGAGCCCACCCGCAGGGACGACTCCAGATTGACGGGGCGCTGGGTGGAATTTTGCCCTAAGGTAGAACGCTTTAGGGTTTCGGGCGATGCCGTCACCCTAAAACCCTGGGGCAAAATAGTTGCAACCGTCAGGCAAACACCGTCTACAGCAATGCTATCCCCCAAGGCAATGTCTGCCATGATTGAGTCACAGGGAGCAAGACAACTAATCTGTAGGCGATCATTTGCCAAGGGTTGCAGCTTTCCTAAAGCTTGAATTAGTCCGGTAAACACATTCTTAGGGTGGTTTTAAGGGATGATGTCAGGCAAAAAATATAGATGATTGCGCCATAGAGCGGGGGGAATGTTCCAATTATCCCAGTCCCTATCAGGTTCATGACACGGGTTCATTACATAGCTTCATGAGACAGGTTCATTACATCGGTACGGATGTGTAACAAACTGGGCCCTAGATAAAGATTTTCAGAATCTAAATGAAGATTTTTATGCAATCGCCAATAAGCTGGGCGGACTCTTTTAGCTTAGATATGGAACATGTTTGCACCAGTTAATCAGCCCATATCCAGGCTGATGCTGCTTTTTCAGGCTGAACTGTCGTATTTCCAAGGTAGTTTGACACAGTCTAAAAAATTACCGTTGCTGATTTAGGGACTAGACCGATCTGTGAAAATGGGCATTATGTCAGGGTTTCCTAGATTAAATCATCCCAAGGATCAGCGATACCGAATAATTTTCAGGTGCTAAAGTCTAGTTATTGGGTCAGATTCCTGCGGAGCCAAGAGGATTAATATCCATGATCGAAATGAAAGTTGCTGGCATTGCACTGGATGCGGTTTCACGAAATCCTGTCATTTTGCTGCGTGACGCATCGGAACGACGAGCACTGCCGATTTTTATTTCTAATGAACAGGCCCGGTCCATTATCGTTGCTTTGGAAAACGAAGAGTCGGTGCGTCCCATGACCCACGACTTGTTTGCCAACATCCTAGACGACTGGGACATGACCTTAGACCGGGTGGTGATTCATTCCTTAAAGGACAATACCTTCTATGCCATCATGACCATCAAGCAGGGGGAGGTGACTAAGGAATTGGACTCGCGCCCCAGTGATGCCATTTCCATCGCCCTGCGCATGGGAGCCCCCATCTGGGTGATGGAAGAGGTGGTGGCTGATGCTTCTATTCCCGTTGATCGAGAAGCGGATGAAGCTGAAAAAGAGGCGTTCCGGGATTTTGTTTCCAACCTCAGTCCGTCCGACTTTACCCAAAAGGGACGGTCTTCTAATCAGTAATGGTCCATCACCATTTAAGGCATGACTCATGACTCCGGGGGGCATGGGCTCGAAAGATGCATTATGAGCAATGCACTATAGGCGTTTTGGTAAAACTGAATTAAATCTGTCTGTGTTTTCCCTGGGGACCATGCGTTGCTTGGAGGATGCCGATAGGTTTCAGCAAGTGTTGGGCGATGCGATCGCACGCGGCATTAACCACATTGAAACGGCGCGGGCCTATGGCCAAAGCGAGCGTTATCTGGGCCAAGCCCTGAAGAGTCTGAATCGATCTGAGTTGGTTTTAACCACTAAGCTTTTGCCCGGTAGCGATGTCGATCGACTGGTGGATGAATCCTTGGAACGCTTGGGCACCGACTATATTGACTGCCTGGCTATCCACGGGGTGAACACCCCTGACCATTTACAGCAGGTTGACACCATGGGGCCGGGGCTGGCCCAAGTGGTGGATGATGGCCGGGTGCGCCATGTGGGGGCCTCTAGCCATGGGGCATTGGAGGTGGTGATGGGTGCGATCTCAATCCCTATCCTCAGCTTTATCAACCTCCACTACTACTTTTTTAACCCGCGCAACGCCGCCGCCATTGACCTAGCCCACCAGCGGGACCTGGGCATTTTTATCATTTCCCCCGCTGACAAGGGCGGCCAGCTCTACCAGCCATCCGGCACCCTGAAAGCCACCTGCGCCCCCTTTGACCCACTGTTGCTCACCTACCGTTGGCTGCTAAGCGATCCGCGCATCACCACCCTCAGCGTCGGGCCAGCCCTCCCAGCGGAACTAGATTGGCCCCTCCAGGTCGCTGACCGCACCCTACCCCTAACCGCCGAGGAACAAGCCGCCCTAGACAGGCTGGGGCAGCAACAACAGGCGGTACTGGGGGCCGACCAATGCCGCCAATGTTATGACTGTTTGCCCTGTCCCGAGGCGATCAATATTCCGGAAGTGCTGCGCCTGCGCAACTTGGCCGTGGCCCATGACATGACCCAGTTTGGTCAGTATCGCTATGGCATGTTTGAACGGGCCGGTCACTGGTTCCCCGGTCGCCAGGGCAGTCGCTGCACCGACTGCGGTGACTGTCTGCCCCGCTGCCCCGAGCAGTTAGATATCCCGACGCTACTGCGCGACACCCATGAACGGCTTAAAGGCCCCGAACGCAGACGGTTGTGGAGTAATTGACTAGGGATTAACAGGGATTAACCAGCCAGAGTCTTAAATTCTCCCAATGACTCTGGGGATATAGAGGCCGGCTGAGGTATGGTTAGGCCTTGACAAACGCCTAACCCACCCTTGAGGCTCATTTTTTATGGTTGCGATTTCGCGTACGCATCTATCCCAGACAGACCAGACCTGACCTGACGAGCGCGTGGCTGTTTTGCTCATGGGATACGGCGAAGTAGAGAGCTACGAAGACTTTGCCAACTACAACGAGCAAGCCCTTAACCTACTGACAGCCAAGTTTGCTCCGGTACCCACCTGGATTTATCCCCCCATCGCCAAACTGTTAGCGATATTTGATCGCCATGAATGGGATCACCAGCACGATCACTTTATTTCCCCCCACAATGCCATTTTTGAGCGTCAGCGCGACGGCATTGAAAAGCATATGAAGGCAAAGTGGGGCGACCGGGTGAGTGTCTTTAAGGCCTTTAACTTCTGTGCTCCCCATTTACCCCACCAGGTGTTGGCAGAAATTCAAGCCCAAGGCTTTACTAAGTTGCTGATCTACCCACTGCTGGTGGTGGATTCCATCTTTACCAGTGGTATTGCTGTCGAACAGGTGAATAACGCCTTAGCCAAGACCTTTCAAGGGGGAGAAGATCACTGGCTCCAGGGCACCCGATACATGCCGTCCTTCTTTAACCAGCCTGACTATATCGATCTGCTGGCTCGCCAGGTGGAGGATAAAATTCGGGAGCATCTAGCGGTTGCACACCTACCGTCCCAAACCGGGATTGTGTTGATGAACCATGGCTGTCCTCACAAAGCGAAGGGATTTACCTCTGGCATTACCGAAAGTCAGCTGCTCTATGATGCTGTGCGGGAACGGCTGATTTATAACTATCCCTTGGTAACCATTGGTTGGTTAAACCACGATACGCCGCTGATCGATTGGACCCAGCCCAATGTCACCCTAGCAGCTCAAAACCTCATAGATTTGGGGGCTACGGCCTTGGTCTTTATGCCCATTGGCTTTGTCACCGAGAACCATGAAACCCTGTTGGATGTGGATCACATCATTGGTCACCTGCGCCGCAAGTGCCCGGATGTCACCTACGTGCAAATGCCCTGTGTCAATGACACCGATGAGTTTCTGGCCATGGCTGCGGGCTGGGTTGATGGACTGATTTCAGACCTGATGGGGGATCAGGGCATGGTGGTGAGTCAACGTCACCGGGAGAGCATTGCAGAAGAACTGCTCCATAGCCATGATGGTCATCACCATGACCATGGCGACCATCATCATGATGGCCATCACCATGGTGAGCATAGTCATCACCACGGTGAGCACAGTCACCAGCATGAGAAGCAAGCGCAACCGGCGGCCCATCACAGTCATTAGATTGGCTGTGGCTTAGGTTGATTTAACCCGGTTTAAGCGAAAATGGTCGGTGGCGAATAAACGCCACCGACCATTTTTATAATTTCCGATGGGTGTTTTTGAACAGTCAATTTTTATTCGGGCAAATGCCACTACTGTTGAGCGGTGCATTTGCGATCGCACCCTCATGCATCAATGGCTCAACCCCGCTCTCCGCTGTGAGCCCATGGGAGAAACCTGGAGTACGGACCTCAACAGTCAGACCCGCTTTATTATTCAAGTGCCTTTACTACAGCCCAGCTTAATCAGTACCGTAGTGGAGCGTCGACCTGGATTGGTCGTCTGGGCCTTTACCGGCTTTTTTTCCGGCCAAGATCGCTGGGAATGTATCCCCACAGACGCCGGAACTCACCTGGTCAATCGGTTTGAGTTCGAAATTCCTAATCCGCTGGTGGCCTTTGGTTTTAATCAGTTTGCCGCTGGCTGGACTAAACAAGATATGGAAGCCCAGTTGCAGCGGCTGAAACAAGTAGCAGAACGGATGGGTTAAAAATTTCTATGAGTCAAAATTAATTTGTGGTGCCTCTAAAAAGCCATCATCTTTAAGGACTTCACCAATCAGGTTCTTATCTTGGTTAATACAGTCAGGCTTTTTGGCATATTGGCAGACGCGAGCATAGAGCCTGGCCCGTGTCCCCGTGGAGCCATTAGCAAATTGCACAACTTCATTATTGGCAATGGTAACCCCGCACACGGGGCAGTTTTGCGATTGAGATGAGGTAGTCATAGTTTTCACTCGATTTCGATCAGACCCACCAATAATAATTAGGCAGGCTTCTGTACAGGGTAAGTAGTTTTACTCGTTTCAGCCACTTATTTTGTATCGATTTGCAACAAAATAATCATTTCTTACGATTTTAAGCATCCCATCGACGGTCCAACCGGTCCAGTCCAGTTACATTTCCAGCTATATTTCTAGGCATTTAACTATTCAGACATGCCACGCTTGTCATCAAAGTGTGAAATCATAAGGGTACATGGCTGCTTTAAATCAGCCCTATTTGGGCTGAATTTGAGCGTCAGCTGCGCTAGCTTCCGTGCCAGTGGCTAGGGGCTGATCCGATTCACTGGAAATCTTGCGATGAATTCTGAGTCTACCCTCAATCAATTAAAGACTCTTTTGCCCCCAGGGCAAATGCCTGCCAGCTATGGTGTTTACTTCAAGAACACCCTGGTGGCTCTGTGCCATGCCCTAGAGGATCATATTCTGGAGCAGCCAAAAGGATCAGACCCCCTGGTCCTAGTCACATTTCAGCAGGGTAAGTGGTACCTACAAGAGGCCGATCGCTACGCCGAAATTGCCCGGTGTTCCCAGCAGATTGCGATCGCAGCCGTCCCTGATAGCGGTTTTGGCAGCCATGCCACCAGCCAACTGCCCAATGTTGATCTAGTTGATCTCCAAGCAGACGATGGCCTCACCCAAGAGTGGAACCTGATCATCTTGGCCCCCGGCTATGCTGCCATGCTGCTATGCCACGAGCTATCCGAGGAAGAATATCGCGGTGATAGCGCCCCCAGCTTAGACGTGGAACGAAAGTTTTACGGTCTTTGGACCTTTGACCGTGATCCGGTGGAAGTCGCCGCCAAAATTTTGATCGATCGCATGCGACCCTACAATAGCGCCCTAGCCGATCAGCTAATAGAACGCTATGACACTCTCATAAATAATCCTCCGGCCACGGCAACTGACCTGAGCGGTGTGGTCACTCGCATTGTTAACTACCTGCAAAGTAGTCAGCAGCAACTGGTTACCGTTAGCCGCCAAACCCGTGAACTCTGGGAACTAGAAGGCCAAGCATCCAAACTAAACCGGAATTTGGCCGCCAATAAGCTCCAGGCCTTTTTGCGCATGGTGCAAAGAATTGATCAGCGGGACCCAGCCAATCCCCTCGCCTCTTTACAGGTATCCGCCCTCGCCGAAACCCTAGGACAGCTGATCGATCTACCCACCCTACAGCTCCGTCGCCTCAGGCTAGCCGGATTACTTTTCCGCATTGGCTTAGCCGAAGCCCCCAAGGAAATCTTTCAACAGACGGCGGACCAGCTGGACAAGTCAAGCCTGGTCTTTTGGCGAGATCGGGCGGCCCTAGGGGGTCAGCTCCTATCCTCCATGCCTGAGTTAGCGGCCATCAGTCGAATTGTTACCCATCAGCTGGAATACTGGGATGGCAGCGGTGCCCCTGACGGGCTCAAAGCCCAGGAAATCCCCCTGGAGTCAAGGGTTTTAGGCCTCGTCGCCCATTTCCAAGAACTGACGGAGTCCAGGGGAGATCGCAGCGCCATGTCCCTAGGTGACTCCTTAGCCGCCTGCGAACAGCTCAGCGGTCGGCAATTTGATCCTCAACTCGTTGAATCCTTAGGCACCGTTGTGCGACTGGCCGAAATTGGCATGCTGCAGCTACCGCAACGCCCGAGTCAACAACCGACAGTTTGGCTCGAGGATCTGCGGTCCCCAGTAACGGACGAACCACAACCATCTAAATCAGAAGGGGTAACCTCGTGAGCCCAGTAGACATTGAGGCGATTCAGCAGGGCCAAAACAAAAACCTGATGGGGGCGGACTTAGCGGGTATAGACCTCAGCGGTGCCAACCTAGCCCAGGCCAACTTAAGGGGCGCTAACCTGAACGGGACAATCCTCAAACAGGCGGATCTCCGGGCAAATTTAAGGGGTGCCGACATGATGGGAGCGATTCTCACCGATGCCGATTTACGCAATGCCGACCTCCGGGGAGTCGTTCTGCTGGAAGCCGATACAACCAACGCCAGTTTTGCTGGAGCCTTCCTGGCGGGGGCCGTTTTGAGTAATCTCAGCCTGGTGTCCGTAGACCTGCGGGGGGCCGATCTACGGGGGGCAAACCTAACAGGCTGTGTGCTACGTAATGCTGATTTGAGTAACACCAACCTCTCTGGGGCCGATTTATCTGGGGCCGATCTAGAAGAGGCCACCCTCATTGGTGCTGTGCTGCGAGGGGCCAACTTAACCAATGCCAATCTCCTCTGCGCCTGTATAGACAACAGCAATTTTGAGGGAGCTACCCTAACGGACGCTTGCCTAATGGGCACGTCTTTAGCGACTGAGCTTTAACGACTGAGTCGTTTGCACAAATTAGGTTTCACACGGCAGATTTCACACAAAATCCATGGGTACTCAAACCAAAGGCAAGACAATTTTTCTACTCACATCCATGGTGGGCTGGCTACTCAGCGGCGCTGCCCTGATTTACTTAACCCCCTTTTTGGCCAATCAGGTTTCCCATTCCGCCACCACTAGCCTGTGGATGGAAAATCTTACCCGGGGAGGATACAATCCCTACCTGGCATTAGCCGGCGGCGGCAGTATTTTGGCGCTTACGGTGATCGGCAATGCCGTCTGGTACCAATATTTTGAAAACAAAACCTAAATGCAGATAGGAAGGTAGGCCGTTTTCCCTAGGATCGGCTTATCGTAACCTTTACCTCGTCTTAAACAAACCAAGCGCCTACCTTAAACAAGCAAAGACGTTGTCTTAATTTGCCATCGCTACATTACTCTGAGGCCTGAAAAAATAGCCGAGGAGTCTTTAGTTATGGTTAAGTTCGCTCAAGTTTTCAGCACAGTCGCAGCAGTAGTTGCCGCTGGCACTTTGACTGCTACCTCTGCAGTTGCTCAGACTATTGCTATTGACGGTTCCAGTACTGTTTTCCCTGTTACTGAAGCCATGGCGGAAGAGTACGCCCTTGCTGGCAACAGTGCATCTATCACCGTTGGTGTTTCCGGAACCGGCGGTGGCTTCAAAAAGTTCTGCGCCGGTGAGACAGTTATTTCCAATGCATCTCGCCCCATCAAAGACACAGAAAAAGAGCTGTGTGCAGCAGCAGGCATTGACTACGTTGCCATTCCAGTTGCCTATGACGCCCTAGCAGTTATCATCCACCCTGACAACACCTGGGCAGAGGAAATGACTGTTGAGCAGCTAAAAACTCTGTGGGACGCCCCCGCTGAAGGTGTGATCACCCGTTGGAACCAGATTGATCCGTCCTGGCCCAATGAGGAAATTGGTCTATACGGTCCTGGTACCGACTCTGGCACATTTGATTACTTCACTGATGAGATTAATGGTGAAGCGGGTGTCAGCCGGGCTGACTACACCGCTAGTGAAGATGACAACGTTCTAGTGCGCGGTGTTGCTAGCGATACCTATGCCATTGGTTACTTCGGGCTAGCTTACTTTGCTGAGAATGCGGACATTCTAAAAACGGTTAGCATTTTCAACGAAGAGGTTGGCGAGTTTATTGAGCCTACGGCTGAAAGCATTGAGGCTAACACGTACCAGCCCTTGGGTCGCCCCATTTTCATCTATGTAAACACGGCTGCTTTGGCGGACTCCAGCACTGGTGTGACTGACTTCGTTGAATTTTATGTTGAGCAAGCTGAGGCTGGCGACCTCATCACTGAAGTTGGCTACGTACCTCTGCCCGATGGTGCAACGGATGCAACTCTCCAAGCCTATGATGCGGAAGCTACGACTATTCTGCCCTAGCAGTTCGCCCATGAGCTGATTCTAGTTTTTTACCTTAGGGTTTCTGAGCCCTGGGGTAAAAAACTCAAGAACTTTAAAATTTCACACCCTCATTGGGTATCAACCATTTTTACCTTGGGGGAATGTTCGCTCCCCCAAGGTTTCCTTTGCATTGATTCTTGTATTGATTATTTAATTTACTCGAACATGGTTCCCAAACATGGTTAGGGTTGCGCCCTCTGAATCTGGCAAAGGTCTGGTGCAGATAGCGATGGGCCTTGTGATGCAGCCAATTTTATTTGTCCAGGCACTGCCCTATGTCACTGCCCAGTTATCAGCCTATGGCGTTAGCTTCCTGAAGCGGCCGGTCATATGGATGGCCCTGGGCTTTCACAGTGCTTTGCTAATCCTGCCCACTGTTGATTTATCGGCCCCAAAAGTGGATACGGTTGTGGAGCCAGAAACTGAAGAGGAAGTTTCCATTGAAGCTGTCAGCCTCAGTGATATTTTGGCCCCCCCTCAAGCGGTGCCACCGCCGCCAGCAGCAACGCCTTCAGCAGCACGGCCAGCAGCAGCGGTGGGAGCACCTCCGGTTCTAACAAAAGTACCAGAACGGCTAGAAGAGATTCTTGAGCAGCAGGAAACCCCTCAAACAAATGAGTTTGACAATGAATTTGAAAACGAGTTTGAGGAACAAGAGGAACAATCCTTTGCCTTTGATCCTGGCCAGCAGTCAGCGCTAAGTAGTAGCTTGAGTCAGTTTCTCGGGGCTTCCAGTCAAGGCTCTAGTAATTTCGATATCACTGCAACATGGCTGGGAATTGATCCAACCAATCCCACCGATATGCGTTTTAGGGCCAAGGACATTGAAAATGTGATTGATCCAGCCGCTTTTTTTACGGCCGATAGCATCAATAACGGCACCTACTTGCCACTCCCCCAAACAACGTTTAAACAAATTGCTAGAAATATTGATTTGGTTAATCGTGAAGGTCTAGGCCAGGCGCTTCTGAGTGCGGGAATGAGTCAGCAAGATGAGGGTACCTATGGAGGGCATTCATTTTTTGGGGTGTATGGGCCCAATGGACAACCCGTTAACTACATCTCGTTAATTGATTTGAAAGGGACAACGCTAATCTTTGTCTGGCCCAATGACCCACGTGCCTCCGGCAGTTGAGGGTTGGCTATACTGAAATATTTAATTGAATATCTGGAATACTCCGGTTCAAAATACTATGCCGATTGTTTAGGCTAGAGAGACACTGGCTGCCCTGTTTGTTATTTCCCCAATGCCATGAATGTTGTGAAACTCCTTTTCAATCCTATCTTTTTGCTGGCTATGGGTATGCATGCAGGTATTTTACTCATTCCTGTGGCTGGGGGGTCTTCGGATGAAACGGTCCCTGCTCCCAATCCTGAAGGGGAAAGCATTACGGTTACTCGCATTCCTCCTCAGCAACCTAAGCCGGACAAGCCTGCTGCCGGACAAGCGCCTATACCCAATCGTCCGGCGACCACAGCGGCCACCCCTGCCCCCCCTAAAGCTCTTTCCACAGCAAGGGGTGAGACCTCTGCTGGTGCAGCCACCTCCCAACCAAGGAGGCAGGTTAATGGGCGCCGTAGTTCCCTGGTGTCTCAAAGATCAGTGGGGCGATCAGCGGCCAACGGTAGGGCTGATGACAATGGCCGCTCAAACCCTAATGCCCAGGGTACCGATAGCAATAATCAATCCAGTCCAACAGCCCTGAATAATCCGAATGAGTCATCCGGCTTGGCACCGCTGCCTGAGAGCGATGCCCCAGGGTCTACCACTATCTCTGTGCCTTCGACCCCATCTGGGCAAACCGCCCCTACCTTGACGGCCTTGCGAGATGGAGCCAAATCCCGGGATGTGCCCAATTTATTGCAGGCATTTCTGGCTCGTTTACACCACAGTGTTTTGAGCACCACAGAGCCGGAGGTAGAAGAAGCTAAACGACGTTGGCTAGCTGACCTAGGGCAGCAGGCAGGTGGGCAGGGGGCGTCTCCCGAAACGTTAGATCAGGCGTTAAAGCTGAGCTATCCTCTCACTACATTTGAGGAGAATGGCCCTCGGCAGATTCGTAGCTGCCTTAATCCTTTGCCTGTGAAAGGGTTGGTGGGGGTAGTGGTAGAGGCGAATGGCGCGATCGCAACCGAGCCCACCCTCTTACGTAGCTCCGGCTATGGGTTTCTGAATGACATCGCCCTGGAAAAGATCAAGGACTATGAGAATTTTCCTGAGGATAGCGCCCAGAAAATCTACCTGGTGGATGTGGAAGTGGACTACGACAAGACCACCTGTGTGGACCTGGCCAAACTGAAAACTAACTAAAAAACTTAACTGACAGCCAACCTAAACCTGGGAGCGATCCGTGAGGATTTCATGACCCTCTTCGGTGATCAGCACCGTGTGTTCGAACTGGGCGGAAAGTTTGCGATCGCACGTCACCACCGTCCACCGATCCCTCAGGGTACGCGTCACCTTCGATCCCTCATTCACAATCGGCTCAATGGCCAACGCCATCCCCGGCTTCAGGGTCACATTGGGCAGCTCCTTGGTCCGAAAATTAAACACGGCCGGGGGCTCATGCAAGTTTCGACCCACCCCATGGCCCGTAAATTCCTCCACCACGGTATAGCCACTCGCCCGAATACTATCCTCAATCGCCCCCGCAATATCCAGCAGGGTCTTCCCTGGTAGCGCCTGGGCCACCCCAGCATAGAGAGCTGACTCCGCTGCATCCATCAGCTTCTGGGCCTGCCCATGCACCTTACCCACCGCAATCGTAATGCAGGAATCACCATGAAACCCTTCGTAGTAGGCCCCCGTATCCACCTTGAGTAAATCCCCGGCCTTAATTACCTTACGCTTACGGGGAATACCATGCACCACCTCGTCATTGACGCTGGCACAAATAGAGCCCGGAAAACCGTGATAGCCCTTAAAACTAGGCGTCGCCCCCAGCTCTCGAATGCGCCGCTCCGCATGGTCATCCAAATCCGCCGTGGTCATCCCCGGCTGCACCAGCTCAGAAATTTCCTTTAGCACCGTCGCCACAATCCGACCAGCCTGCCGCATGGTGGCTTGTTCAGCCGTGGACTTCAACTCAATCCCCTGATGTTTGCGCGGCCCTACCATAACTGGAACAGCCAAAGCCCGCGACAACAAATTACCTAAAACATTCATAGTGGGCGATCGAGTTTTGCAATGGAATTTTCATACTCACACTATATATAGTAAGCGGAATTCTCGTTCCACCCCCATGATCCCCATCCCCCGGCCCTAGGTTGCCCGTGCCCCATTTGATGATCCAATCCCCCATACCTTCATTGGCCATGGCCCAGACTGTGATGATCCCATGCCCCATCCAAATCTTTTCCCCAAAAGCCATTGGTATTTGTGACCATGTTGGCCTAATATTAAAGACTGTGCGCTTTTCAGGGCTTATGAACGCTGAGGAGATTAT
This sequence comes from Leptothoe sp. PORK10 BA2, assembly GCF_034932105.1. Classification (NCBI taxonomy): domain Bacteria; kingdom Bacillati; phylum Cyanobacteriota; class Cyanophyceae; order Nodosilineales; family Cymatolegaceae; genus Leptothoe; species Leptothoe sp. PORK10 BA2. The sequence continues at coordinate 51,988 of NZ_JAYGIG010000014.1, forward strand.
CCGCTCTATAGAAGCGGAATATATCAAAGACGACATCCCCAAGATCTATATTGGGGACACAATTCGGGTCGGTGTCCGAATTGTGGAAGGTGGAAAGGAACGTATCCAGCCCTTCGAAGGTACTGTCATTGCCATGCGCAATGGTGGTATTAACGAAACGATCACCGTACGTCGCGTCTTCCAAGGCGTGGGTGTAGAACGCGTTTTCTTGCTCCATGCCCCCCGTGTGGCCAATATTCAGGTCATCCGTAGGGGTAAAGCGCGGCGTGCTAAGTTGTACTACCTTCGCGATCGCGTTGGTAAGGCAACTCGTTTGAAGCAGCGCTTTGATCGTCCCATTGCCAAATAGGGCAATAATTACCGGGGCTACCTAAAGCCCTAGGATTAAGCCTTACAATGGGGCAAGTTCAAAGAGTCGTGCGTCCTTAGTTCAGTTGGTAGAACGTCGGTCTCCAAAACCGAATGTCGGGGGTTCGAGTCCTCCAGGGCGCGCTGAGCGATTAGCATAAGTTCTACCTGAAGCATTTAGATGTCGCTGCTGATTTGAAGCATATTTGGCTCTAAGCCATGGCCAACTGCCAAGGTTTAAGACCCAAATTAATACTGATAGTCGGCGGCACGTTTAGAATTATTGCTGAAATGAAAGAGACTTGTCCTTTTTCATCCACGCAATCTGCTTTAGGTAGAATTTTTGCTTGGGTAGCTCCCAGTCGATGAAAATCGACCGGACTCGACGTAGCAAACAAGGAAGCTAATGACGTGGTCAAAAAGGACGCTAAGAAAGTAATGGACAAGCAGCCAAGCGAATCCTCTGACTCGTTTAACGCAGGGTCTTTTGTTAAAGACACTCGTGAAGAGTTAAGTAAGGTAGTTTGGCCCTCCAGGCAGCAGCTGATCAGTGAATCTGCGGCCGTCATATTAATGGTGGGTGTATCTGCGACGCTTATTTACTTAGTGGATAAACTCTTTGGTTGGGCTTCTAGACAGGTGTTCTAATGACTTACACTTCTGACGATCCAAACTACACAGGCGACGATGAGGCCTCTAATGCTCCCCAGGAGCCCCGAAAGTCTCAATCGCGCTGGTATGCCGTACAAGTAGCCTCCGGCTGTGAAAAACGCGTCAAGCTCAACCTTGAGCAGCGGGCAATCACCCTGGACGTTGCCAGTCGTATCTTTCAGATCGAAATTCCGCAAACCCCTGCGGTAAAGCTGCGCAAGGATGGCAGTCGTCAGAATATCGAGGAAAAAGTTTTTCCTGGGTATGTCCTCATCCGAATGATTTTGGATGACGATGTCTGGCAGGTGGTCAAAAACACCCCCCATGTCATTAACTTCGTCGGTGCCGAGCAACGACGTGCCACTGGACGTGGGCGAGGGCATGTTAAACCCATGCCTTTGAGTCGAACCGAAGTTGAACGCATCTTTAAGCAGACCCAAGAACAGGCACCCGTAGTCAAAATTGACATGGCTGAAGGTGACAAAATCTTGGTGTTGTCTGGTCCGTTTAAGGACTTTAGTGGCGAAGTCATTGAAGTCAGCCCTGAACGGAGCAAGCTTAAAGCATTGCTATCGATCTTCGGTCGCGATACCCCCGTTGAGCTGGAATTTAACCAAGTGCAAAAAGAGAGTTAATCAATGGCGAAGAAGGTAGTTGCGATTATTAAGCTGGCAATCCCAGCTGGAAAAGCGAACCCTGCACCGCCAATTGGTCCCGCCTTGGGTCAGCACGGGGTCAATATTATGGCGTTTTGCAAAGAGTACAACGCTAGGACCTCTGACAAAGCTGGACTGATTGTCCCGGTTGAAATTTCTGTTTTTGAAGATAGAAGTTTTACCTTCATTCTCAAAACACCGCCAGCCTCAGTGCTGATTAAAAAAGCGGCCAAAATTGAGAAGGGTTCTGGGGAGCCAAATAAAACAAAAGTTGGCTCGATCACCCGTGCCCAATTGCAAGAAATTGCCGAGATAAAAATGCCCGACCTCAACGCCAACGACGTTGAAGCCGCCATGAACATTATCGAAGGCACCGCCCGCAATATGGGAGTCACCGTAGCTGACTAATCTCAGTACGGAAATATATTCAACGTACCTAAAACGTACTTAAACCCAAGCTGGGGAAGAAGTTAGACTTCGTTATGACCCCAAGGAGAAACCATGGCAAAGAAAGTGTCGCGCCGCTTAAAAGAGCTGCAGGCTAAAGTTGAAAGTAGACTGTATGCCCCCTTAGAGGCTATGCAGCTACTCAAAGAAACGTCCACTGCAAAATTTACGGAAACTGCCGAGGCCCATATTCGCCTAGGCATTGATCCCAAATATACCGACCAGCAATTACGTACCACCGTTGCCCTGCCCAAGGGGACGGGGCAAACAGTGCGTGTTGCCGTCATTGCCCGGGGTGAAAAGGTGTCTGAAGCCACCGCAAACGGAGCAGATTTGGCCGGATCTGAGGAACTGATCGACGAAATCCAGAAAGGTATGATGGATTTTGACGTGTTGATTGCCACCCCTGACATGATGCCTAAGGTGGCCAAACTAGGCCGTGTTCTGGGTCCCCGTGGTTTGATGCCCTCCCCCAAAGGTGGTTCTGTTACCTTTGACCTAGCCCAGGCCATTACAGACTTTAAGGCAGGTAAATTGGAGTTTAGGGCCGACAAGTCGGGTATTGTCCACGTCATGTTTGGGAAAGCCGACTTCTCCCCTAAAGACCTGCTGACCAATCTAAAGGCTCTGCAGGAGACCATTGACCGTAATCGTCCATCGGGAGCTAAGGGCCGATACTGGCGCACAATGTCAGTAGCTGCTACGATGGGTCCTGCGATCAAAATGGATATTAATGCCTTGCGCGATCTATCACTTGATGATGCAGGTGCATAAATATTTCATCTGCCGTTGCTGATTTTCGTTCTGTAAATGAGTCACGGCATTTATAACTGTTGAACAATCAACAGATAAAGCATTGGAGGTATTGCTGCTTTAAAAACACCCAACAACCAAATAGGCATTCGAAGACAGCAGGTGCATTTCGCTTAATATCCTGCCGAGGTGTAGAGATTGGGTGTGAGTAGCACTCATCTTTGGGTCTTGGCGGTTAGCTGAGGCCCTTTGATTTTTTGATTCCTGGTTGAGGTTGAGCATTAGCAGTATTTCCAACCTATCCCCGCAATCAAGGAGGTGAGATCCGAATGGGGAGAACCCTAGAAAATAAGAAAGAGATTGTTGCTGAGCTAAAGGATCTCCTAAGCGACACGCAATCAATTTTTGTTATTGACTACAAAGGTCTGACGGTGGCCCAAATTGGTGACCTGCGTAACCGCATTAGGGAAAAGGGTGGCACATGTAAGATTGCCAAAAATACCCTGGTCCGTATTGCGGTTCAAGACAATGAAACTTGGCAGCCTGTGCAGGAGTTCCTTAAGGACACGACGGCATTACTACTGACCAAAGAAGACATTGGCGGTGTCATTAAGGAATACAAAAAATTCCAAAAGGAGACCAAAAAGACCGAGCTGTGCGGCGGCGTTTTGGAAGGTAAGGCTCTGAGTCAAACAGAAGCTGAAGCCTTGGCTGATCTGCCCAGTAAGGAAGAACTTTATGCACGGATTGCAGGTGCTATCAATGCTCTGGCGACGAAAGTTGCAGTGGGCATCAAGGAAGTACCATCGTCTATTGCTCGTGGTCTTCAGGCTTATGTCGACAAAGATGGTAGTGAAGGCGGCGAATAAGGTCCAGCTTTCATCCATTCCCTATGCATTTTGTAATTAATCAAGGAGAAATCCATGTCTGCTGCTACTGATGAAATTTTGGAAAAGTTGAAGTCTTTAAGTTTGCTAGAGGCTTCCGAGCTGGTTAAGCAAATTGAAGAGACTTTTGGCGTAAGTGCGGCTGCTCCTGCGGGCGGCATGATGATGATGGCCGCTGGCGGTGCTGGCGGCGACGCTGAAGAAGTTGAAGAGAAAACCGAGTTTGACGTGGTTCTCGAAGACTTCGGTGGTAACAAGATTGCCGTTCTTAAGGCGGTTCGTACCCTGACTGGTCTAGGCCTCAAAGAAGCCAAGGCGATGGTTGAAGGTGCACCTACACCGGTCAAAGAAAGCGTCTCCAAGGATGATGCTGAAGCTGCTAAGAAGCAGCTTGAGGAAGCTGGCGCTAAGGTGTCTATTAAGTAATAGACCTTTTGTTCAAACATTGATCCAAAATCTATAGACTTTCCCACCAGGGAAAATGTTTAGGGATATGGTTTGGTAATTGGACTTAGCTATTAACGTCAACCGCATAATGCAAGAGCCCTGCTATCTAGAGGTAGCAGGGCTCTTGCATTATTTTAAAACAGAAAGCCTGTTGAAATTGTGATGGTGCAGTCAGTAACCGTTTTGGGTAGACTACTGCTGACTCAGTGATGTGATTAAGTAATATAAAAAACCTGAGAACTTACTGATTAAGTAAACAATCATTTGTAACACTATTAATAATATGTTGACATCAAAACCTTCAGCAGAAGAACAAATTATCAGATGCAATTTCGGGTCAATGGGCTGAAGTGATTCTGTGCTGACTATTTATATAATTTGTTTACCCAAATTAATCATGCGCATATTAAAAAATTACAAGTTTGAAATCATATTAGGCTTAACAGCCTTAGGGGTTTTAGGCATCTTCTTCCTAAGTATCTCAGGTTTAATAGCACCCAACAGAAATGATTTTACGGTTACTCCAAATTCAGCTGAGCCCAAGGGAGGAAACAACGCTGCAACCCCTAAGTCGGATATCTCAGAGCGATTAAGCGAGGGGGCAAAAAGTTTGCTGCCCGATGCGTCAGAGTCAAAGCTGAAAGGTATGGCTGCCTATGGTGAGGAGAATTATGACCAGGCAATTATCCATCTAGAAGCGGCATTAAACGAAAATCGTAATGACCCCGAAGCGTTTATATATCTGAACAATGCGCGGATTGGAAAGCAGGTTGCCCATACATTAGCTGTGATTGCACCGGTGGGTGATACAGATGAGATTGGTCTGGAAATTTTGCGGGGAGCTGGTCAGGCTCAGCAAGACTTTAACCAATCGTTGCAGGGCAATGGGGTGCCGATTAAAATTCTGATTGCGAATGATGAAAATGATCCTACCCTTGCTGAGGCTGTGGCCACTGAATTGGTCCAGCGGTCTGAGGTCTTAGGGGTACTGGGGCATTACAGCAGCGGCGTTACCTTGAAGGCGGCTCCAGTATATAGCCAGGGAAAACTGCCAATGGTTTCTGCCGTTAGTACATCGGTGGAACTGTCGGGTTTTAGTCCCTACATTTTCCGAACGGTTCCTAGTGACAGTTTTGCAGCGGCGGCTTTGGCCCGGCACATGATTGACGATCTCAAAGCCCAAAGAGCTATTCTTTACTACGATTCCAATAGTGCCTACAGCCTTTCATTAAAGAGCGAATTTACCACCTCTGTCTTTAGTGATGGCGGCGAGGTGATGACAGAGTATGATCTCGCAGATGCTAATTTTGACGCTGAGGCGCAGATTGCCTTGGCCCAGGAACAGGGAGCCGACGTGATTATGCTGGCCGCTAGCACCGATACGCTAGCGCCTTCCCTGGCGGTGATAGCTGCTGCCAATCAACAATTTCCTTTGCTGGGTGGGGATGATTTGTATCATCCTCAAGTATTAGAAGAAGGTGGAGTTAATGCGGAGGGTCTGGTGGTCGCGGTGCCCTGGCACGTATTGTCAGACCCAGATTCTGAGTTTGTGTTGGGGGCACGGCAACTGTGGGGGGGCGATGTCAGTTGGCGCAGTGCCATGGCCTATGATGCGATCGCATCCCTAGGCGCAGCCCTAATCCAGGACCCTAGCCGCGAAGGTGTCCGCGCCGCCCTACACGAAGCTGAGTTCTCAGCGGATGGAGCCACGGGGGATGTCCACTTTTTACCCTCTGGCGATCGCAACCGGGCCGCACAGCTCGTGCATATTAAACCCGGCCAACGCTCTGGCCTAGGGTTTGACTTTATTCCAGTTAAATAGACATGCCTTAGACTCTACTCCCTCTGCACAAGGCGTGGGGGCACAGGGGCTGACTTATTCTGCGTCCGAAATCCAGAAGAAGTCAGCTAGTGCGGGAGAGGTGGCGGTGGGGTTAAGCAGGACACTGTGGGCCACCAGTTCATCCCCCAAACGCCGAGCGACCCGGCTAGGAATGCCAAAATCAAACACGATGTGCCCTTCCCCCGCCAGCACAATCACCTGGGTATTGGGGAAGGCAGTGACATAGTCAGCCACCGCTTCTGCCATGGTTTCATCCCATAGCACTTGGGCCGCAAAAAAGTTATCAAAGCTGGGGCCGCCGCCACCCCCATGGCCGCCACTATTACTATGGCCCCCATGGCCCCCATGGTGACCAAACACCTGGGCCACCATGGCCTGGTAGTTTTCGTCACTGGTGTCAATTTCATCCATGGGGGGAATATACTGCCAGTCATTCCCTTCCAGGCTGGCTAGGCCCTGTTGGGCCACTTTCTTGGTGATTTCCCTGGGGGTGTTCAGGGCAATTAATGGAATTTGATTGCTTTGGGCGTAGCGCAGAATCGGGGCATATAGCTCCCAGTCAAAGCCCCAGCGGGTTTCGTATTCGCTTTGTTCGATTAGCTCTGCTTCGGTAATCTCCCCGGCGATGTATTGATCCAGCACGGACTGAAACGGACGCTGAAACATTTCTAACCCAATGGCAATGTCTCCTCGGCTCTGGTGCATTGCTGTGATGATCTCGAGTTGGGCGGCATGATCGGCCACATCCGTATGGGTTTCACCCAGGTAGATGACGTTCGCTTGCTTGAGCGCCGTGAGGATGGCTTGGTTGGAGGATTCACTGGGAGAGCTGGGTTGAGAGGCTGGGGTGGTTTGTGCGATCGCACCTCCAGATTGCCCAGACACCGCCACCGGAAAAATATGATGACGCCCTAGACCTGCCCCAGCAACCAATAGCGCTCCACAACAACCCAACAACCAAAAAGATTTCACGATCAGCCCTAATAATGGCAGTAAGTAGCGTTGCTGATCCTCAGGATGATTGCATCTGCAAGATGCCGGTACAGAGCATTGCTAACAGACCGGTTCATTCCCTAAAGCAACAACGGCAAATGAGTTAAACGTAGTCTAGCCCAGATTTTTGGCAGAGAGTTGAGAAACCCCAAACATGTAGCCCTGAAGGCAACAAAGAGAGCGGAGGAATCAAACATCCCTTGCCAGGGTTTACACCTAACGGATAGGTTAAATCTAGCCGCTCCCTCGCCAAATTCCCCATGACCGTCACCGCCGACACCCTGCCAAAACCAACCATCACCCTGCCTGAAATGGGCTGTGGCACCTGGGCCTGGGGAAATCGCCTGCTGTGGGACTATGACGAAAGTATGGATGGCGGACTGCAGCAAGTCTTTAATTACTGTGTGGCAAACGGAGTCACCCTATTCGATACGGGGGACTCCTATGGCACTGGCAAACTCAAGGGTCAAAGCGAAAAATTACTCGGCAAATTTAGCCAGGCATATCAGGGGCCAAATCAAGCAGCGATTTGTCTGGCCACCAAACTGGCCGCCTATCCCTGGCGGCTTACAAGGAACATGATGACCCAGGCAGGCCTGGCCTCCCAATCCCGCATGGGACGCTTGGACATTGCCCAAATGCACTGGCCCACAGCCAACTATTTCCCCTGGCAGGAAGGGGCCCTTTTAGATGGCCTGGCAGATTTATACGACCAAGGACTGGTCAAAGGGGTGGGCCTTTCCAACTATGGTCCCAAGCGGTTGCGCTGGGTACACCAGCGCTTTGCCGAGCGGGGCATTCCCATCACATCGCTCCAAGTGCAATATTCCCTACTGTCCACATTTCCAGTGACCGAATTGGGGCTAAAGGAGGTCTGCGACGAACTAGGCATTCAAATGATTGCCTACAGTCCGCTGGGCCTGGGGTTACTAACGGGTAAGTATGGCGCAGATACCCCCAAACCTAAAGGGCTACGGGGCCTGCTTTTCCGCCAGCTCATACCGGGCATTCAACCACTGCTGGACTGCCTGCGGGAAGTCGCCGCAGAACGTGACAAAACCATGGCCCAAACCGCCCTGAACTGGTGCATTTGCAAAGGCACCACCCCAATTCCAGGGGCCAAAAATCTAGACCAGGCCAAACAAAATATCGGAGCCCTGGGATGGCGGCTGAGTCCTGGGGAAATGGAAGAACTAGATCGAACCGCCGCCAACTCCGACAAGCAAATGGTGCAGAATATTTTTCAAACTCGGTAAATTAGCCTAGAACCCTTTATCCATAGGTTCCGCATATTTCAGCACGAGGTTAGCCATGTTCATAGGGAACCATAGTGTTACGTAATTTTAGGGGGCCAAATGACCAATGAACGGTTCGCATAACGAACAGTTCACATAACGGTTCATATTTGGTTGCACTTGCATCCCTTGCTACGTGCCTAATCGTTCCTCGTTTAGGTTCAAACGATGACCGTCTGACTAGCCAACCGATCTTTAAGCCCATGGCTTAGTAAGTATCCTGGAACAGACAGGTTTTCTCCAGTTAAAGAGTGATTAAGTCGGGATAGCCTTTGGCTATCCTTTTTTTTGCCTAAATAATTGAATTGGGTATAACTTCCCTGCCCCCTTGCTCCCCCATCTTCCCCTACCTAGATAAATTTAGAGTAAGGTCTCAAATTCCCGCTTTTTAAGAGGAGAGGATTTAGGGTGAGGTCACCGGGCACCTTAAGCCCATGACCGATCCAAACCTACCAGCCATTGCAGGCCGTCACCGGCACATTCCTCCCATACTCCTGCAACGAGCACGTGAGCTTCGCCAGCAGCAAACACCAGCTGAAGTAATTCTGTGGGAATGTCTTCGTGCCCGTCAGTTCTACGGCTACAAATTCCGTCGTCAGCACAATATTGGTCGTTTCATAGCAGATTTCTATTGCATTGAGGCCCAGTTAGTTATTGAGGTGGATGGCCCGATCCATGATTCGCAGCGGGAAAAAGATGCAGCACGGGATACGTGGATGGAGTCAGTGGGGTTGCGGGTGCTACGAGTAACAAATCTACAAGTACAGGAGGATCTTGAGGAAGTGTTGGTGATGATCCTGGAGCGGTTGTGACCTCATCCCCCGGCCCCTTCTCCTGGGAGGAGAAGGGGGGTTGGAGGGTTCAAAATCCCTTATACCTTTGCCGAGTAGACATGGAGGGGTTTTGGTGGTGAGACTCGAGCGGCGAAGAACCTCATCCCCCGGCCCCTTCTCCTGGGAGGAGAAGGGGGGTTAGAGGGCTCAAAGTCCCTCTCCTCTCAGGAGAATTATTTAGGGTGAGGGTTCAAAGTCCCTCTCCTCCCAGGAGAGGGATTTAGGGTGAGGTTCCCCGCACCCTACGCCCATCATCGATCCACATCTCCCTGACATTTCAGGGTGACGAATTGACAAGGGCTTGAGGATCTAGAGGGGGGTTTGGTGGTGAGACTCGAGCGGCGAAGAACCTCATCCCCCGGCCCCTTCTCCTGGGAGGAGAAGGGGGGTTAGAGGGCTCAAAGTCCCTCTCCTGGGAGGAGAGGGATTTAGGGTGAGGTTCCCCGCACCCTAAATCCCATCATCGATCCACATCTCCCTGACATTCCAGGGTGACGAATCGACAAGGGCTGGAGAATCTAGAAGGGGTTTTGGTGGTGAGGCTGGAGCGGCGAAGAACCTCATCCCCCGACCCCTTCTCCTGGGAGGAGAAGGGGGGCTAGAGGCTCAAAGTCCCTCTCCTCCCAGGAGAGGGATTTAGGGTGAGGTTCCCCGCACCCTACGCCCATCATCGATCCACATCTCCCTGACATTTCAGGGTGACGAATTGACAAGGGCTTGAGGATCTAGAGGG
>NZ_JAYGIG010000014.1:61973-71430 GCF_034932105.1 Leptothoe sp. PORK10 BA2
GGGTTTGGTGGTGAGACTCGAGCGGCGAAGAACCTCATCCCCCGGCCCCTTCTCCTGGAAGGAGAAGGGGTGTTAGAGGGCTCAAAGTCCCTTTCCTCCCAGGAGAGGGATTTAGGGTGAGGTCCCCCACCATTTCAGGGCTTTAACTCTGCCAAGGTATTAGACTAATAAATGAAACTCTAACGAAGTGATGGCCCATGATAATTTTGCCCGGCTCCCCCGTGAAGGTGACGAACGTAAACGATACATACTATGGGTTTCAAGGCTTAGTGCAGCGCATTACCGATGGCCGAGTGGCGGTGCTATTTGAGGGTGGCAACTGGGATAAATTGGTCACCTTCCGCATGTCTGAGATTGAGGTGGTTAAACCTAAGCGTGGCAAAAAGTAGTAGCCGGGACTTGCCTGGTGCATGCCCCAGACTGTAATCATCAGGCTCTAAGGTGCGATCGCATTAAAGCATACCCCCAAGCATCAAGGCATACGGGACTAGATGTAAGATGCCATTTCCCAGACATGGTGCTAATGTACTAAAGACGTTTGTACTATGTCCCAGAACTATGCGTCTTCCCCTACCCCAGCTGGCTAACCGCGATCGCAACCCGGCCCACATTGCTGAGGTAATCGAAACGGCAACCACCGAGTTTTTGGCCCAATGCCTGGAGCCAGAGGATTTGAGTTTTCCAGCGATGCCTCCCTTTGGCAGTTGGGTAAAGTCGTTTGACGAAGAAGCCAGTAACCAAATTTATGGAGTGGTCTACCATGCCACCACCAGCCCCATTGACTCAGTACATCGGGCACGGGCATTGGGTATGACCCTAGAGGATTTACGACAGCAGCAGCCACAGATTTTTGCAATGCTCAAGACGGAGTTTCGGGTGGCGATTGTGGGGTTTCAGACGGTGGAATCTGAAAATCGCCGGGTAGTCGACGGACGATGCTACCAGCATTTACCCCCACGGCCACCCCAGGTACATCAGGCAGTCTATCGGTGTGACCCGGATGAAGTGATCGGGTTCACGGATGAGTTGGATTTTTTACGGACGCTGTTGCAGGTGAGCAATGTGCCCAGCGAAAGCTTAGTAGCAGCGGCAATTCGTGAAGTGTATCAGCTGCGGCAATTTGAACGGGAATGGCTGGTGCTGGCGGGGCGAACGGTGGGGACATTGCTCAAGGATGACTATGATCGGCTGCGAATGATCCTGAACCAAATTCATCCCTAGTCAGGGTTTCACCATGGGTAAAAAACCAACGTCCCCTGAGACTTGCCCACCCCAAAAGGCCCCTGAAGCTCTTGAAATAGTCCCACTGGAAGGGCTATTTCAAAAACCACAAGTATCGGACATGGGCCTCTGGCGATCAGATTCCTACGTGCTAAGAACCCATTATTAGATAGTAGATCACCCCCTTATTCAGTAATCACAGATACAAAACAAGAAAGCTTGATAATAATGTAAGGAGTAGATGGTCTTACCCCCCAGGGGTGTCGATAGGCATCCCCATTCGCTTAAAGTAAGTACATACAAAGACCACTTTATTGCATAACTTCCTAGACTTAACTCCATATCTAAGTAAGCAGACCGTTTTATTGCGTAAAACCTTATATCTAAACCGAAGCCCCCATGAGCCTTAGCGCCCATGGGGGCTTCTTATATCTGTAGCATCAGGCTAAACCTGGCCAAGCTGACCTATCCTGCACAACAGACTTATGACGATGGACTTGAAGTTTGGCCCCGTTCATGGTTCCAAATTCAAAACAGACGTTATGACTTCCTTAGTAGTAGCCATAAAGTCCGTGGAAACTCCGTAAATTCACTACTTTACATTTCTTTACAATTAACCGATTTTTCCCCAGGCCTTTCCTCAGGTTTTCCCCAGATTCAGCCGAGTTTTCCCCAGGTTTCCTAGGAAGGTTGAATGCATTCAGAGCTTCTGTGGAAAACCCCATCGGCTGGGAAGCTGTGGTCAAATATAGCGTTATGTAACGAAAGAAGTGTCTTAACCCTCTTGGTCTCGTCAGTCCCAATTTCTCATTAGGAAAATCTAAAGCAAGGGAGGCATTGCTAATTGGTATTTCCTCCCGCACAATGAAACTCCACTCAATCAGATGGCCTAGTTAAGTCTTCCTTGCTCTGTGTTTCCGATGTTGCTACTCCTGTGTAGCAGCGATGGGGCAAGCATTAGCAGCCCAGGCCGTTGGTTGTTGTTTTTATGGTTTCAGGCAACTTTAAACTTATGACTTCGATAACTCCCACCTCATCTACCGTCAGTCTCATGATCGAAATTCCCGAAGATTTACATCTGTCGATTCAGGACTATTTAAATACCCACGAACTGTGGAGTCAGGAGCGAATGATGCAGGCCGCACTTTCTCTCTTTTTAATGCAAAATGGTGTGAACCAACCCTCTGTGAATAGTCTCTATCTCGATAGTTTATTTGGCTGTGCAGTTTAGCCTACTTGCCTGCTGGCGTTTTCTCTTCAACATTTCTCTCTAACATTTTCATCGATATCCACAGCCTTGACCATGCATGGTCAAGGCTGTTTTGTTGTGAATCGAGGAGGGCTTCCCTGGGATCGTTAGACAGATAGCCAGACAGATAGCCTTTAGGTAAGGGGCCGTTGGCTTTGCGATCGCAACCACCCATACCCGATCGCCTCCATGGACCGGCAACCATACCCCCAAGATATGACTAGCCAAAGGACTTCCACCCCACTCACCCATAACCACCTCCGGTTTCTACCGTGATCGGCAAGGGCTTTTTCTTGAGTAAAAAAAATTAACCTAAATCGGGGCCGCTCGGCAGCAAACTAGAGCTCTCAGCAGATCCACCGACGACAGGGAAATAAAGCTAAAAAGCATACCCCGAAAGTTTTATCGCCACCAGAGCAATACACAAAGGCCCTATGTGAAGCTAAAAACATATTTCTTAACAATCCCATGGAGTTTTCCCAAGGTTTTCCCAAGGTTTTCCCCATCTCGACCAGGGTTTTCCCCAGGTTAATACGAAAACCTATTCGGTACAGGGCCTTTGTGGAAAAGATATTGCCACCGCTAGGGCTGTTGGATTGTAACGAAATGCAAATAAAACAATAACTTAAGTACTAGAGTCTCGTTCCACCCAAAAAGCTATTAGGAAAATCTAAAGAATTTTGAGCGTTGCCAATTTCTAGGAGCTCCTGCACAATGAAGCTCCAATCAATCGGATGTGCTAGTAGTTTTTACCTACCGATCAGTTGAGGGTGCGCTGAGTTGAGGGTGCGGCTATCAAACTCGTTAAAAAACTCGTTAAAAATTGTGGTGTTTACGTCTTGAGGAGCTTTAGATCCTATGAATCCAGTTACAGTTCCGGTTACTGTCAGCCTGATGGTGGAGATTCCCGAAGACTTACATTTGTCTATTCAAGACTATTTGGATACCCATGAATTATGGAGTCAAGAGCGGATGATGCAGGCCGCTCTCTCCTTGTTTCTTTTGCAGAACGGGGTGAACAAACCCCATGTTAATAGTCTCTACTTGGATAGCCTATTTGGCTGTGCAGCGTAGTCAATGGTTGGATAAATTTTAACGATGCCCGCTAGTGAGTCCTTCCTTGAAAGACTCACTAGCGGGCATCGTAATGCAGTCCTAGGGCTGGGGCTGTCTAAGTATCAAAGATAACTACCAAAGGCATGGGGAATGGAGACGTTTGACTGGATTGTCATTGGCAATGGCTTGGCGGGGGCGGCCCTGAGCTACGAGCTGGTAAGGTTGGGGCTGTCGGTCCTGTTAGTGGATGATGGCAACCCAGACAGCGCCACCCGATGTAGCTATGGTGGCATTGCCTACTGGTCGGGGACCAACGAGATCACTCGGGAGTTATGCCAAGCGGGGATTGAGCGCCATCGGCAACTATCGGATGAGCTGGAAACTGAGACTGAGTTTAGGGAATTAGATTTGTTGCTGACGTTCCCCCCCCATGTGGATGGGGAGAGTTTGACCAGGCAGTATGAGCAGTTTGCGATCGCACCCCGCCTCATTTCCCCTCAAGAGGCCCAAGAGATTGAACCCCAGCTAAATCCAGCAGCCATTGGCGGAGCCTTTACCGTCAAGCATGGCCATGTCAACCCGATTAAAACCGTCGATGGGTTTAATCAAGCCTTTCGCCGCCTGGGCGGGCAACACATGTTGGCAACGGTGACTGGGTTAGTACACATTAACAACCGGGTTACCGGCATCATGACCGCCAGTCAGGCCTATGCCGCAGGCAATGTTGTGGTCGCCGCCGGGGGCAACAGCCGCCGACTGTTGCATCAGGCTCGTCTGTCGGTGCCGCTTTACCACACCCACGCAGAAATCGTGGCCTTACCCAAGGTGGAGCAGCCATTGCGGGCGCTGATTATGCCCGGTATCGCCACCCGGTTTGAGGCAGAAGCCACTGCCAGCGACCCAGCTACCGATAGCCGGTGGGATGGGCCCCCCGATGAAATTGCCCCGCCCATTTTGGATGCCGGGATGATTCAGTTTTTAGATGGGTCCACCTATTTGGGACAGGTTAGTCGCTTTCGGACGGATCTGGGGACTGAAGCGATTGATGCAGCCCAGAGTGAAGCTCAGATCCGCCAGGGAATAACATCCCAGGTACCCTGTCTAGCCAATGTCCCTGGCCGTTGGAGGCATTGTTTAGTCACCTTTAGCCGCGATGAGCTACCGCTGATTGGCCCCCTCCCTGGCGTAGAGGGTTTGCATCTCTTTTCTGGTTTTACCAGCCCGTTTGCCATATTGTTGCCCATCGCTCAACGCTTTGCCAGTTGGGCGATGAATGGGGAAAAGACTGCATTGGACAGCTTGTCAGACCGTTTGCTAGGACAGATGCTGGTAACCAGGTTTGAAAAATCTCCTCCGGACACAACAACTTAATTCATCAACGGCCGCAGGACGATTGACCCGCAGATAATATCTACAGCCGGTAGAGCTCTGCGGCCAAACAATAGGCCCAGCCATCTAAAAACGCCCCCATGGACGGAGAAACTGCCTCGGCCATCGGCATGATTATTGCTTTTATCTATGATAAACCAGTTTGCTATTGAAAATAGGCTATGATTTTGACATCTGTGGAGCCCGGTCAACCTGATCGCCCATGGGCGAGTGATCACTTTCGTTGCTCGCTTGATTATTTGTTGCCCATCTATTTAGTTCAAAGGTTTGAAGACCATGACGGTAACTGCTTACACCACTCCGGCTTTCTGTGACGGGATTCAATATTTTGGTGAGCCCCCGGCTGAGGTGACGGCTTATTTAGATGGGGCGGCCATTGGTGCAGGGGCGAGTGCGATCGCATCCCCCACCGATCCCAAAGCGGTCTACCAAACCATCCTGGCGGCGGATGCCCTGCGCTATTTGACCCTGCAAATGACCGCCAGCAAGCAGTCGGGCCACCCCGGTGGGTTTGCCAGTATTGCCGATGGCATTGCGGCCCTAGTGATGCTGGGCTACAAGAATTTAATTACAGAGGTGGGGCACCATGCCCCTGGCTTCTACAGCACGGTTTTTCTAGACCGTTCCTTGGAAGCCATGGGGATTGAAACCGTGGGACAACTTTGCGATCGCTTCCGCGAAACCGACGGTTTACTCGGCCACCTTTCAGGCCAAATTCCCGGATTGTTAAATCCGGCGGGTCCCTTGGGTCAAGGTCAGCACTTTGCCATGGTCGGGGCCAAGCTCCACCCCAACACCCTATTCCCCGTCACCATTGGCGACGGCGGTTTGGGGGAACCCTACATTATCAGCAGCATCGGCCACTTCACCACGGCCTATCCCCAGAGCACTAATTTTCTGCCCATTTTGGTATGGAACGGCTTCTCCCAGGAACACCACAGCATGGTGTCCACCCAGTCGAACGAGGCCATGGTGGCCTACTGGCGGGGCAACGGCTTCAAAGACGTGATTCTGTTGGATGCCAAGGACTATGACGATACTGACCAGCCCGGGGCCTATGTGGACAGCACCGCCTTCTCCCTAAAGCAGCGTATGGCCTTCACCCAAGCCCTGCTAGAAGCCACCGACCGGGCTGCTAAGCAGGCCCTATCGGGCACCCTCACCGTGCTGATCGTGAAGCAACTCAAAGGGGCGGGCGTCCATAAGCGGGGGGCCCAATCCCACAACCTGTATCCCGGTGACACCCTCGAAAAGGACTATGTTGTGTCTGCCCTCCAGGCCCGGGCATTGCCCGCCATTGGCTGGGAGTTAGTGCGAACAAACTTTGAGCGATCCAACGGTGGCCCCAATGTGAAAACCGCCGTCACCGAGGCAGAGCTGCCCTTGGCAGACTTAGGCACCCTACCCCTGAAGGAATTTCCCGTGGCTGGCGATCAGCAAATCGCCACCACCGCCATGGGTTTGCTGGTGGGGCACGTGGGGCAACAGGATACCACCTTTGTGGTCACCAACGCCGATGGTAACGCCGCCTCAGGCATCAACAACATTAACCAGGCCCTCAAGATTGTTCACCCCACCACCGACGATCTGTACTTCCAGGGGCCCACGGGCCAGGTCTATGAACCCCTAAGCGAAGATGCCTGCGCCGGTATGGCTGCCGCCCAGGCCCTATTTGGCGGTCGCAGTCTGTGGTGTTCCTATGAGTCCTTTGCCATCAATGGCCTGCCCATTTGGCAAACCGTCACCCAGGCCATGGCGGAGCTGCGGCGCAATACCCCCTCCACCATCTGTCTCTTTACTGCCGGGGCGTTAGAGCAGGGGCGCAATGGTTGGACCCACCAGCGACCCGAAGTTGAGAATTACTTTGCCGCCATGATGCGCAACGGTAATGTATTCCCCCTATTTCCGGTGGATGCCAACAGTATTCAAGCTTGTTATGACTGGGCCCTTAGCACCCACAATAAGGGCATTACCATTACCGCCAGTAAGTCTCCTTTGCCCGTGCGCACCACCTTGGCCCAGACCCAGGAGGCCCTGGAAACCGGTGCTATTACCCTCCAGGAAACCCCCGGAGAGAAGACGGTGGTGTTTGCGGTGGTGGGGGACATGATGCTGTTGCCGGTGTTCGAAGCAACGGCGACGTTGGCCCAGGCAGGCATTGGCTCTAAAATTGTGGCCCTGGTTAGTCCTCGCCGTCTCTATCGGCCCAGTGACGTTGCGTGGGAAACATGTCGCGATAATGACGGAACGTTCCTAGACGACGCAGCATTTGCCGAATTCTTTGCTGGCGATGCCCTGATCGGTGTCACGGGTGGTTCCAGCGCCATGCTGGAACCTGTGATGTTGCGCAGTACCGCACCCCGTGATGTGATGGCCTGGAAGCGAGGCGAAACCACTGCTAGTGCAGGTCAGCTGATGGCTTTTAATGGCTTAACGGCCCAGGCCCTAGCCGAGCGAAGTCAGGCCCTGCTGTTGGGCTAGAAGATGGTTGGGCTAGAAAACATGGGTGCCCACCATGGATGTATGGATAATTGAGATTGTGACCCATGGGCAAGGTCACAATCTCAGGTCTGGTTTATTTGAGAAAGGTTTGAGATGACTTTCGTCACCGCTCATCCCAGACGTTTTGTCCGTTTACGTAATTTTGCTTAGGTTTTGTCAGCAATCTTGCCTATGGTGGTAGGAGCTTCTTCTTTTAGTTCATTTGAACTAAAAAACCTTGGGACGCCTAGCGCCAGGGAGGGAGCTATAGGAAACTATGGTTAATGTCTCGGTGTAACAGTTTTGCGGGCGGAAAGTGTTATGTAGCATACTATGACAGGCATGCCATAGTATAAGTCATCCACTCAGAGGCAAAACTTGATATGCGTAACATTACAAGTTTATTGGCGACGTCAGCTGTCTTAGCAATATTTTCTGCAGGGGTAGCGGTTCCTGTATCAGCCCAGGTGATGGAGACTCCGGATATTGAACCGATTGAAACTGAGGCCGAAGACGACGATGTAGCCCTATTGGTGGCGCAAGCACGAACCGAAGTCGCTAGGGAAAATGGCTGGTATGTCTCTTTAGCGCCAAATTTGGTATTTGGCTATCCCGTTGATATTGAGTCGGACGGGCCGGTGGCCATTGTTACAGCACCTATATTTCCTGGTGCTCCCGCTGTGGTGGCTAATATTCCAGTCGATATTTCTTTAGATACTGAGACTGGATTCGGGATTAATGGGGCTGTGGGCTATCGGTTTGACGATGCCCGAATGGAACTAGAGGTGGCCTATAACAACAACAATGTGGACGGTGTCACGGTAAACAACCTGGCTGAAATTCCCCTAGACGGAGACATTAAGTCGACTCAGTTCATGGTGAATGGGTATTACGATATGCCCACCAACAGCCGATTTAGTCCCTATATCGGGGGGGGTGTGGGTGTGGCCACCCTCAATGCGAATAATGTTGAGGCGAATGTACCGGGTCTGGGTGCATTGGCGTTGGATGACACCGGGGTCAGTTTTGTTTTTCAGGTTAAGGCTGGGGTGAACTATGCCATTAGCGATCAGGCCAGTGCTTTTCTAGGCTACCGTTTACATGGAATTCCAGGGCAAGGTTTTGAAGCCTTTGGGGCTGATTTCGATGCCGATACCCTATTGGTACATTCCGTCCAATTGGGGGCTCAGTATCAGTTCTAATGCAGTTCTAATGGATAGTTGAACAACCATTCAACGACCGTTCAACGACCGTAGATCCGATATCGGACGTTTTCATCCAGGACAGGTAACTCTAATATCTGTCCTGCATTGGTAACGGCATAACGGCTGTCATATTTGTCCATTAGGGCAAGCATTTGGGCAGTATCGAGGCCATCATAGGCAGCGGTTAAGGCTGCTTTAATTTCGCGCCGGGCGTCGGTGCGCCGGTCCACATAGCTGAGTAAGTCAATCCCACCCCCCAGATCGGTGATGCGATTAAACCAGGCTTCGACATCGGCGGATGAGGCACTGGGGACAAACAGAAACTTAGCGATGCTGGGGTGCTCTGACAGCCAGGGAAGTCTGTCGAGGTCCACCGGCGATGAGACCACCACCTCACCCTCGGGGACATGGTGTTTAAGCCAACTGGCCGTGGCTTTTTGCTCAGGATTGACCCCCTGCTCCTGACTGGGGAAATCCTGTAGGGCCATGCCCTTGTGATAAAAACGGGTGGCCTCTGCCCCAAAGCCGATGAGAATGATTAGGGTAATTGCGATCGCACCCACCCGATATCCCCGCCATAGTTTTTCCAGGGCCAGCGCCAAGAAAAATGCCGCCCCCAAGGCCAGCATTAAATCCCCTACCCGAAAGGGATAATATTGCAAAATCTGCCCCTGTTGGTCAAACGGAGCAACCAAAATCCCAGCCCCAAATAGGATTAAGGTACACAGCAGGCACTGGTTCCGTCGACTGGGTGCCTTGAAACACTTGGCTTCAGTGGGCTAGACAGCATATCGAATAGAAAATAACTGCGACCAAGATATCCCTGCCTCCAAAATTCCTAACTTCACAGCAGGGA
>NZ_JAYGIG010000015.1:0-68041 GCF_034932105.1 Leptothoe sp. PORK10 BA2
GATCTTTGGCACTGACATGGGGCGTTTGCGAGCTGTCGAACAGAAAATTGACCATGCCGATCGCATGGGTGATCCCACAGGCCCAGGTCTTGGCCTGTCCCTTTTCCAGGGGTGAAGGACGCTTACGGCAGAGGGCAGCCGTCGCTTGACGAATCAGTTGGACGTACTCGTCATTGAGATGCTGCCGCGCAAATTCGTCGGTCAGTTCCACAATGCTATTAAACTTCGCTTCCATTGCCTTGGGGGCAGTTTCGGATTTTTTGGATTTAGCCATGCTCGTGAGAGTTTAGGGAGCCCGGTCGGGGAACAGGTGAGGATAAGACTATGCAATCATTGTCGAGAGAATTTAGCAAATCCGCTCAATAGCTAAAACTAAGTTTGCGGCTACACCCAGACTGGGTAACTCTGCTGGGGCTCACTATTACAAAATATCCGCCGCCACACTACCCAGCTTGGCCATCAAGACCACGATATAAGTTTGAGATCGCAAACCTCAAGTCAATGCTTTCAAGCAAAACATCATCACCAGCACCATAGATAACCGTTTCCCAGCTACCCGCCGATATGCGCCGACGACATTCCACTTGCTGAGTCTCCTGGAAAATCAAAACATATTCTTCTAGGGAGTCAAGCTGTTGATAATCCTCAAATTTATCACCCAAATCAAACGCTTTGGTACCAGGTGAACGCACTTCAACAACCAACTTAGGATATCGCTTAATGTAACGGTCAGTTTTATCTCTTGGATCACAGGTAACAAACGCATCGGGATAATAATAAAAATCATCCTGGTAGTTGACTTTCACATTACCAGAGTGAAATCGACAATTAGACGAGTCACCAAACTGATTGTCAATTAACTTGAGGAGATTGAATGCGATCCGATCGTGGTTATCCGTACCACCCGCCATTGCATACACCAATCCACGTCGATATTCATGACGGACTGGGCTATCCCGTTCAATGTCGAGATAGTCCTTAGGACTGATGTAGTGGGGGACAGCAATCATTGAATGATCCGATGGTTTAACCTTATTGGTCTATTTTAGCGAACTGGCCAGTTTGCGATCGCGTTATATAAACCGGGTAAGTGCAGAACTTAACGCATGGCACCTACGACCCTGCCAACCCATCGAACGTTTGTTTTGCAATTGGTTTGACGTAGTTTTTGTATGCGCGGTCTTGGATTCATGTGCCTGCACAGACGAATAAGGGGATTAGGGGGTGCGAATAAGGGGATTAGGGGGTGCGATCGCATGTTTACTTGGCTTGAGGGGTGCGATCGAGTGTTTACTTGGCTTGAGGGGTGCGATCGAGTGTTTACTTGGCTTAAGGGGTGCGATCGCATGTTTACTTGGCTTAAGGGGTGCGATCGCATGTTTACTTGACTTGAGGGGTGCGATCGCATATTTCCTAACCTATCAGGGGTAGCTTTGGGTAGTCACCTCACCAATAAATTCGCTTAAGGAAGAAAATTCCAGATAGCATAACCACAACCCAACAAGCAGCTCTGCACCTCCAGCACCTTAAAATTGCAGCCCTATAGCCATAGCCAGCAACCCTCTACCCCGTCGATCAATGCAGTCACAGCCATTGAACCTACCCCTTTCAGAAACGTTAAATATCTCAGCCCTATCCAGGCTTTTTGTAGACACCACGAACTCCTACAAATACCTGTTCTTCCTATCGTTGCTAGATATCCTATGCAGACGTCATTTTGACACCCAGGCCCCCATCAGTTTTCAAGAGCTAATTATCGAGATGCTGGCCAATGCCTGGTATCCCCACACATTTTTCAAACTATCCTTTGGTACCCAAGACAAAATCGCCAAAAAGCTAGACTCTCTGGACCTGGTGGTCACAGACAAAATCTTTCAGTTTCAGGACCCAGACAAAAAACTGCTCAGACAAACCATTGCCAATCAAAACCTCAAAGACGCCATCTCCCAACTGCGCCGATACGTTCCCTTTCGTTTGATTATCCCCTTCCTGGAAACAGAATTAGATGGCATCAGTCGCGGCAAAGGCAATCAAATCGATATGGCCATTCCCACCATTGCAGAACGATGTTTTGAGAGCTGTAAACCTCTTTATAAGTTTGACTCAGCCCAGCATAAAGATTGCCATGGGATTATTGTTCATCCCGATTGGGCCAGCTACCTGGAACAACACTACAAAGTAATCCGTGGGTGGGCAGCCTGGGAATGGCTGATTTACATGCAACGTCGTAATCCTTGTACGCCAGCAATTTCCAGCAAGCTATTTATGCCAGTCAAGCGCGATTCGCTGAATAAGCAAACGGCTTACTGGCGAACGGTGCTCAAGTCTCAGTCGCTATATTGCATTTATTCTGATCGCCCGATTGATACCAGTAAGTTCTCATTAGACCACTACCTACCCTGGTCGTTTGTGGCCCATGATCAGGGATGGAACTTGATTCCCACATTGCCAGAAGTAAATTCTTCAAAATCGAATAATCTACCTGCCGATCAGTATTTTAGAAAATTTGTGGAGCTACAGCATATTGGATTAACGGTTACCCATCAGACGCTCTCTGATGGGAAATGGACTCGTCAAATAGAGCCATATATTAATGATTTGGGTATTGGCTGTGAGAGCTATCTGCTGGATGTAGACAAGCTGCATAATGCCTATGAGAAAGTGATGATGCCACTGATCACGCTAGCGTCTAGCCAGGGGTTTGCAAAAAATTGGCTCTATTCAAGTTAGGAATTTTATGTGGGTAGGACGTCACCTCCTGGGGACTAATAAGATTAACCGGCAACCTTAGGCCGTACCTAACGGCCTAAATCTTGAGATCGCACCCACTCCCTTCATCTATCCACACTCGGCCCCTCCCCTCCACCCAAACTTGCCTACGCAGCATTGCTTAAAAAACACTAATTATTTCAATTTCTTTTGATTTTAAAGCTGACTATAAGGAACTGCTCGGGATACCTATTTAATAGACGAGCTAAACCAAATTACGGATCATAGCGCTGAATGGGCGAAGCAACTGACACCTTACAAGCACAATTCGCACCACTGCCGTTTGCGGATGCAGCTGCCAAGGTGCTGGAGTTGAGCAGTTGTCCTCTCCACTATCGAGACATCACTGAGCAGGCATTGACCCAAAACCTGATTCAGACAGATGGCAAAACCCCAGAAGCGTCACTTAATGCAGTCATCTCAGTAGATATCAAGCAAAAAGGTTCTCAGAGCCGGTTTGTCCGGGTGCGGCCTGGTGTCTTTGGCTTACAGATCTGGGGGCTGGAACCTTTGGCTGTGGTTTCACCGGGGACTGCGGACGAGGAAAATCGTCGGGTACGGATTCCCCATTTTCCATTCTATGATGAGCTGCGGCTGGTACTGCCTATCTGGAATGGACGGCCCAGGTCGCAAATTACAGGACTGCGGGCCACCATTGCCAAGCTGCGGGGTAGTCCGCAGGAGCCGGGAGATTGGACCAGGCCGGATGAATGGATTCCTGAGCGTTTGCAAGGGGATGATCGCAACTTAGCAGAGGCCATTTGGCAGAAGACCAAAGGTAGGGTGAACCCGCGTCATGTTTATGGTCATTGGTTGCTGGCCTGTGCCTATCGGTTGCTGGTTGAAGATAGCAGCGGCTACATGGTGCTGACTGAGCGGGGTCAGGATTTCGTAGATAATCCTTTTGGGGATGCGGTTTCCCTGGTGGATGAGCAGGAGGGGGTGCTGAAAATTCTGACCATTGCAGCGGAGAAAGGCACCGGACGACGGGCTGATTTTATTCCTGACTGGTCGGATTATCTAAAGCGCTACTCCCGCTATGGCACAGATAGCACCATCAAGGACACCCTGGGGCGCAGGCTACAGAGCCTTTTAGAGCGGGGGTTGCTGGCTAAAACGGGCACGACCTATGGCATTACGGATGAGGGCTTAGCCTATCTTAGGCAAACGGGCGGGGCAGAAGATGCGGATACCTCGGGTGAGCTACAGGAAATTTTGCAGCTGATTAAGCAGCAGAAGGCATCGGTGCGGGCTAGTATGCAGGAGTTGCTGGCAACGATGGACCCGATTGCCTTTGAGCATTTGATCAAGCAGCTGCTGGAAGCGATGAACTATCAGAATGTGACGGTGACGGCACCCTCGAATGATAAGGGGGTGGATGTAGTGGCTGACATTGAGCTGGGGATTACGTCGGTGCGGGAGGTGGTGCAGGCGAAGCGCCAGAAGAGCAATGTGCAGCGGACGGTACTGGATGCGTTGCGGGGATCGCTCTATCGGTTTCAGGCGGTGCGAGGCACGATTATTACGACGGCAAATTTTTCTAAAGGGGCGATGCAGGTGGCGTTTGAGCCGGGGGCTCCGCCGATTACGTTGATTAATGGCGATAAGCTGATTGATTTGCTGATTGAGTACGGAATTGGGGTGAGAACCCGCTCAGTGGAGGTATTGGAGTTAGATGCGGATGCTTTTGCCCAAATGGAAGATAGTGTAGATTAAAACTTCAAAACACCATATAGATCACAGCCTAACGTTCCATTCCCTGCGATTTCACCGTCCCTGTTGATATCTGCAACGACTGAATCGACTGCACCTGAGCCACCGTGCCCTTAGCATACTGATCCAACGACCCCGCATCCATCCCTTTCACCCCCTGCTGAAACTGAGCATACGGCCCCTGATACAACAAATGAGTCACCGCCTCAGCCGACTCCCCAGCCCTCAGCGCCGTCGCCATCACCTGTTGGTCCAACTGAATCGCCGCCAGGTCAATACTCACAGACTCCCGATACAAATCAGCATAGCTCTGAATTTTCCCAGTCACCGCATTTGCATATTCCGTATACCGCTGCTTCTGAGCCGTATCCACCTGAGTCTTAACATAGTACAGTAGCTTAGGCAGAGCCGCCTTCTTCTCCTCTGGCGATTGCCCCCTCGTCTCACACTGCACATAGGGTCCCTGGGCAACAAACTGAATCACCTGCCGGGGAGAATGCCCCGCCTGTAACGCCACCTGAGCAACCGTGCGGTCCAGCTGTTGAGCTGTCTGTTAATCCTAGTGTTTCCAGATGATTACGCGACTGCCAGGACGGCAAAGTCTAAAGACTTGTCCAAGGTTGCAGGCCTTGGCTAATTTTGCGGGAATTGATGTGGACCTGCTGACGTATCAGGGCAATTATGGACCTAGCAAGGTACAAGAGCGAGACCTGACTTTTCCTGCTAAGTTCTACAACCGCCAAATATCAAGGATCTAAAATCAGCTTTGCTCTCAATAAGGTTGAATTATTGAGAATAGATCACGAACTTATAGGGGTTCCAGGTAGCGAAAATCAGGTAGGTTTTTAGCGCCAAAAGATAACGGGAAAAGTCAGGAGCGAGACCTGTCTTCTGATGATTTAATTGCTCATTGGAGAGAGCAAATTCCAAATCGAAACTGGCAGTGGGTTTATGGGATGATGGCTTCCTATGGTATTCGTCCCCATGAGATTTTCTTTTGCGAGTTTACAGATGAAGGCTTACAGGTTCTTAAGGGAAAAACGGCTCCCCGTCTTGTTTATCAGGCCTTTTATCCAGAATGACAGGCCTTTTATCCAGAATGAGTGGAGCGGTGGCACCTGACTACGATGTGCAGGCCCAACGTAAATGCCGAATACTCATAGCAGTATCAGCATAGGGCGCATTGTAGACCTTGAAAATTGACCTGTCTGAGTAAAGCGATCAGCATGAATTCTAAATCCCTTGCCCTGGAGGGATATTGGCCAGATTTTCTATTCATAATTACCTGGCTAACAGGTCCCTTGACTCAGACGAAAGAGGAGCGTTCTCAGCAAGGCAAACGGATGATTGGGTTAGGGGCTACTGCGCTGTGGGAGCTGTGGCAACGCATGGCCGCCGCTAAACAGTCTTCAACCGAACGACTGGGTCGAAAGCGCCAAGCGGGTGGTGGTCGCAAAAAGGATGCCGAAGTCAGGCTCTTGGCCACTTTTGGTGATGTGTTAGCTGGAACACCAAATATTGCGTGAGTCCAAATCGCTGTCATGCCGAGTTTCACCAAAAGTGGCCAAGAGCCCGAAGTCAGGTGAATACACACGCCCTTGCGCTCTCAACTACAATAAAAGAAAGAAAGTCTACTGAAATCCTTCGCCGTGGTATCCACTCGTCCACCGGTTATACCTATCCTCGAAAATGGCGATCACCTAAGCCGTGATGAATTTGAACGGCGGTATGCTGCCATGTCCCAGCTTAAAAAGGCGGAGTTAATTGAAGGAGTTGTCTACGTGCCTGCTGCTCTGCGATACCGAAAACATGGCAAACCCCACAGTGACATCATGACCTGGCTCGGGGTGTATGCGGCACTGACTCCCGGTCTCGAAGCTGCTGATAATCCTACTGTACGTCTGGATCTTGATAATGAACCACAGCCCGATGCCCTTCTAAGAATTAAGACCGCTTACGGCGGCCAATCGTCCATTAGTGAAGACGACTATGTTGAAGGTGCCCCAGAGTTAATTGTCGAAATTGCCAGCAGCAGTGCGGCCTATGATCTCCATGAGAAAAAGACTGTCTATAGACGCAATGGGGTACGGGAGTACATTATTTGGCAGGTGATTGATCAACGGCTAAGCTGGTTTCAGTTAGAGGCTGGAGAGTATATATTGCTATCACCCGATGCTCAAGGCATTAGTCACAGTCGTTTGTTTCCAGGTTTAGATTTGTCGGTGACTGCATTATTAGCAGGCGATGTTGCTACGGTCCTGACGGTGGTGCAACAGGGAATTGCTAGTGCTGACCATATTGCCTATAGGGATTGGCTTCAGAGTCAGTGCGGATAAATGTGGCTCTGTTGCAAAAAGTTAACGAGGAGAGAATCTCCCTATCGACACCCCCCTGATTATACGGCTACTCCGAAGATTTCGTTTCAGCACCTTGGGATTGGCATCGGCTGCTTGATTGGCATCGGCAACGTTCTCGAGGATAGTCCCACAACTCGAAAAACTCGAACCAATACCTCCTAACCCTTCATCAGGACTTTGATTGAGGACTGGTTAGGACATTCGAATGTCCTAATTTTGGAATTTGGAATTGCTGTTATCCCAGTTTCTCCCTGTTGATGAAAAATAAAGTGGCTGTTGCACCGGGTATATAATCAACCGGGTGAGGCGATCCCACTTGTTTTTTTATGATCGATCCAGGGATTGCGATTTCCTACGCCCAACTCCACCCCTATCCCCCGATATCTGCAACGACTGAATCGACTGCACCTGAGCCACAGTCCCCTTAGCATACTGATCCAACGACCCCGCATCCATCCCCTTCACCCCCTGCTGAAACTGAGCATAGGGACCCTGATACAACAAATGAGTCACCGCCTCTGCCGACTCCCCAGCCCTCAGCGCCGCCGCCACCACCTGCTGGTCCAACTGAATCGCCGCCAGGTCACTACTCACAGACTCCCGATACAAATCAGCGTAGCTCTGAATTTTACCAGTCACCGCATTCGCATATTCCGTATACCGCTGCTTCTGAGCCGTATCTACCTGCGTTTTAGCATAGTACAGTAGCTTAGGCAGCGCCGCCTTCTTCTCCTCTGGCGATTGCCCCCTCGTCTCACACTGCACATAGGGTCCCTGAGCCACAAACTGAATCACCTGCCGGGGAGAATGCCCCGCCTGTAACGCCACCTGAGCAACCGTGCGGTCCAGCTGTTGAGCCGTTTGTTGATCCTCAGGATCCTCACTCGCATAAGCCTGAAATAACGTCTGATAATCCTCAAAATTCACTCTTAAAGCCGCCTTCGCTAGAACTAAATACTGCTCTCTCGCCTGCTTTCCCTTTTCCGTATCAGGTTCACGAGGCACCAATGGAGCCTCTTCTGAAGTCGTTTCTTTGTCACTTTTAGGAGACTTTGCCATGATCACTCCCTACAACACATCCGAAAAGTCGTTGAGTAGATCATCTTGAGCCAACAGAGAAATCTCTCCTGTCGGTACCGCCATCGGGCTAATTGCTGAAAATTCAGGCTGGTCAGATTCGCTCGACGGAGCCTCAATCCCAAACGTTTCCCGCAAATGCTGAATTTGCTCTTCCATCCGAATAATAGACTGACGGGCCAGGTCCTTTAACTCTGTCTCCGAATGCTTACCCGTATCCTGATAAGCAAAGGGAAGCCAGAAAGCACGAGCCGCAGTAGCCGCCTTTTCTTTACCCTTGTAAGTACGATGAATCAGCCAGCTGTAGGTGATGCCGTTGGGGGAGCTGCGGTCTGGCTCAAAAATAAAGCGCACCCTTGACTTGGTGGACTTATCCGGATCGTCATTGCTAGGTTTGCGAGGCATAGCTCATCCCTTAACTAACCAAACAGACTGAAGTAGCACCCTACAAAGGATAGCGGTTCAATCAAAGCCATGCTGACAAAATGTAAATTAATTTACATATAAACCCAAAACTTGAGATATACAGCGGACACGATGCTGAGCAATAGGGCATAAAGTCATCGTCAACAAGCCTATAGTTGATTCGACCTCAAGGCTTGTTGCCTCAACACATCCGTAATCGTCCACCCGTCTTTATCGCTGAGACTAGTCTGACGGAATAGTGGGCGATATACGGCATCATTTCAACCCGCTCACCTACGCCTTCAGCGTGGAAGTTCAACGAAATTTATGTCAATTTATGAGCTATCATTTAGATCAAAATTAGATCAGTTATATTTAGTTCGTTTGAAAGCCTTTCCTAGAGAGAGTTTTGAAGCTTGAGCGCCTGCCTTACAAGCATGCGCTTGAGATTAGTGCTGCCTCTCAATCAAATTTAAGTCACAGGCTCGATGCTGACAGTTTTTTTCACGGGCATAAAGATAGAGCTATTAGATAACAAGCATTTATAGTCTGACGAAACCTTGCCTAGACTAGGTTTCAGTGATTTTTCTTTTTCTTGCTCTTTTTTTCCTTGTTTTTGGATGAGCCAAATCCAGTTTTTGACTTAGAAAGTTTAGGCTGTCCAGCAGATGCAAGGTCACCCTTCCCAAATTGTGTCAGACGTGTAGGTTGTGCTGGTCTGGTCGGCAAAGCAATCGAGGCTCTAGCTTGACGCAGTTGCTGAATACTCTGGGCAACACGCTGAATAGATTCTATCCATTCCGGTACTTCATGCTGGAGTTCTTCAGGGATGAAATCTGATTCTGTGGCCAGCCCTAACTCTATTTGAACCTTGGCCCAGGTGCCACAAATCGTTTCATCCATGGGGCCTTCTCTATAGGCTTTCTCGATTACAGGAGCCGATTCTGTGGCTTTCAGTTCAAGTAAATTAGCAACTAAGCAGCCGTTCAAAGGCGCTGGCTGTTGACTATGGCAAGCAATGGCGTCTGACAAATGCTGAACACATTCGTCTCGATAGTCAGGATGGGCTTTTGCAATTTCTTCTAGCCCTTTAGCAGCTGATGTTTTGGACCATTTGCCAGGTTCCTGAATGGTCAGATAGGCCGCTAATGGAGTAATACACGTTGGCCCGATCATGGCAAAGACTTCGGGCAGTTCTTCCAGAAACCACTCATTGGCCTCATCACCTAGCAGCTTAATCAGTGGTTCAATGGCAGAGTTTGCCTTCAGTTGGCCAAGAGCACGATAGGCGTGGATGTAAGCATAGAGTTCTACTTCATCTTCATCTAGCTCTTGATCAGAAGCAAGGCGAATTAGTTCAGGGATATGGTCTGCTGTCAGTCCCAATTCATCGACATAGTTGATCCATTGGTCTGGATAGGTGATGCCAGGTCTACCGTAAGCGAGGAGTTGATCAATAGGGGGCTGGTAATCTTTGGCAGGCATGGTTTTGACTGAAGGAATAGACTCTATACTTGCCTAGGGCAAGCGTCTAATGACTGCAAAATGTCCATTACCAGGGCAACCTTAATCACACTGCTTCTGGCTCGACCTCTAACGTATCGTTTTTCATCTGCCTTTGTCGCAGGAACTCGGCAAAATCTCGTACTTCTGCTAGTAAATCTTCTGGCAAGTAATGGAGGAGTTCGATCACCTGAGCCTGGATGAGTTCCCTTTCTAACTGAATATCGGATCTTTCTAAAGTCAGCACATGGGCGTTATCACCAGCAGCATCCACAAACTCGACTTCGAAGCCTTGCCCATCACTGTAGCAATGCACAACTGCACCACGGCTACCCTTAACCAGTCCATGCGCTTGAATATCATGGGTGAGAGTGACAACATCGAGTTCCTTGATCATGAGCCTGTAATCCTTATCCTTTAGCCATCTTTATAGTGAGTTACCCCACACACGGACCTTTTGGGTAATCATGTTCAGAATTTAGAAAAGGTATGTGTATACGTTGAGCATACTCTTGGCGTAGTGGAATGTGCAGGAAAATTGAATGGTTGTGCCTGCTGCGATCTCAACCATTCTGATGGGCAGTGGATGCGATCTCAATAAAGCCCCAAACCTGCGCTGCAACCTGAGAGACGCAATGCCTGCTTCAGGAAACGTCTGAAAAGCCACAAATTTATGTCTGTATTTCAGGATCATGTGCTTGAAAACCTGACTGAACTGAGCATAAAATCTAGTTCACATCTAGTTCACGTTTTTTGCCGATCTCTGAAACCTATGGACGGTACTGGGCTCGAACCAGTGACATCCTGCTTGTAAGGCAGGCGCTCTACCAACTGAGCTAACCGTCCGCGAACTGTGCATTTGCACTGGAGTAGATATTAACAGATGGTTGCGGCCTAAGGCGATCTTTTTTTAAAGAAAATGAGCGCTGCTGAGCCGAACGATGATTTCATCCGCAAGATGCCGGTATAGGGTCCTTCTGACAGACTGGTTCATCCCCTAAATCAGTCGCGATGAAAATGTAGTAATTCATTTGTATTATTAAACCTGGGCAATAGGGATCTACCTGACGCCTGACCTTTGGACCGATGGCAACATTTGGAGGTCCCAAAGGTTCCCTGTCATGTCATTGAGGTGTCCATGCCATCTGGAAAAAGTCATGACCGAATTACGCTGTGGCTATTGCCTGGGGTACTGACCGGTGCTTTTATGCTGACCATTGATGTGCCGCTAACGATCATTGTCAGTATTAGCTTTTTAATCGGGGGTTTCATGATGGGGCCTGACCTGGATATTCAATCGATCCAGTATCGTCGGTGGGGTCCGGTGCGCTGGATTTGGTCTCCCTATCAGATGATGGTCAAGCATCGTTCTCCCTGGTCCCATGGTCCTGTCATCGGCACATTGGTGCGGGTGGTTTATTTGGGGATTTGGATTGGTTTGTTTATGGTACTTGGAGTGTTGGCCGTTAATCATTTTTGGCAAGCCCAGCTGTCATGGTCCATGCTAGAAACTACTTTGATGAGCTTGTTTGCTCGCTATGGGAAGCAGTGGCTAGCCTTGTTAGCGGGGTTAGAACTGGGTGCTCTGAGCCATTACACCAGTGACTGGTTGGCTTCGATGATTAAAAAGAAAAAGCGTAAGCGACGGCATCAGAAAAAATAGGCCACCCCAAGCAGACGCGTTTTTACAGGAAATATTTGCCCTATTTGCCCAGGTCGTATCTGTGGAAAAATTTGTCACACTATCCATCGCTAAAACCCATGAGTGAAAATCTGCAATCTAAGACGTTAGAGGCGCTACAGCACCTGATTGAGGTGGTGGCCCAGTTACGGAACCCGGATGGAGGCTGTCCATGGGATTTGGCCCAGACGCCGGAGAGCCTGACCCCCTATGTGCTGGAGGAGGCCTATGAGGTGGTGGATGCGATTCAGCAGGGGGACCGGAAGCATATTGCTGAGGAGCTGGGGGATCTGTTGCTGCAGGTGGTACTGCAGTCGCAGATTTTTAGTGAGACGGATGGGTTTGATTTGGGTGATGTGGCCCAGGGCATTGCGGATAAGCTGATCCGCCGGCATCCCCATGTGTTTGGGGATGGCTCGGCGGCGACACCGGAGGATGTGCGGGTGAGCTGGGAGGCGATTAAGGCCGAGGAGAAGGGCCAGCAGGAGCCTACGCTGACTGCGAAGCTGGCCCGCTATGGTCGGTCATTGCCTCCCATGGTGGCGACGATGAAAATTTCTAAAAAAGCGGCTAAGGCTGGGTTTGAGTGGGAAACCCTGGAGGGGGTGTGGGAAAAGGTGGAGGAGGAGCTGGGAGAGTTTCGCCATGCCCTGGCCCATGAAAGTGCGGCAAACCAGGCGGCGGAGTTTGGGGATGTGCTGTTTAGTTTGATGCAGGTGGCTCGCTGGTGTGATATTGACCCGGTGGCTGCGCTCCAGGGGACAAATCGTCGCTTTGTGCAGCGGTTTGGGTTGCTGGAACAGGCGGCGGATAAGCCGATTGAGGAGCATAGCATAGAGGAGCTAGAGGCTTTGTGGCAGCGGGCGAAGCTGGCAATTGCTCAGGGCAGAGTGGCTGCAGGCAGAGTGGCTGCAGAGTGACGCGTAGAACGTGAAAGGTCAATGGTTTGCGCAGGTCCCGAAAGCTTTATTCTGGATACACTAGATTATTGACGAATACCCACGGAACCCATGTCTGTATCTTCGGTTGCTGCTGTTGAGAATCCTTTGGTTGCGATCGCAACCAGCACTCGTCAAGCCGCCCGCACCCTGGCCAGCCTCTCCACCGAGCAAAAGAATGAGGCCATTGAGGCCATTGCCCAGGCGTTGACAGCGGCGGCCCCTGATATTGTTGCGGCCAATGCTCTAGACCTGCAAGCAGCCGTGGAGGATAACCTGGCCAAGCCCCTCTACGAACGGCTAAAGCTGGATGCGATGAAGCTGCAGGGGGCGATTAAGGGGGTGCGGGATGTGGCGCAGCTGCCGGACCCGGCGGGGGCGGTGCAGATTCACCGTGAGTTAGACGATGGCCTGGTACTGAAGCGCATTGCCTGCCCCCTGGGGGTGCTGGGCATTATCTTTGAATCTCGACCCGACGCGGTGATGCAGATTTCTACCCTGGCGGTGAAGTCGGGCAATGGTGTCATTCTTAAGGGGGGTCGGGAAGCTGTGCGGTCTTGCCAAGCCCTGGTTAAGGCCATTCGCCAGGGTTTGACCAATGCCGGGGTGGACCCCAATGCGGTGCAGCTGCTCACCACGCGGGAAGAAACACGGGCCATGCTGGCCTTAGACAACTATGTGGATCTGATCATCCCCCGAGGCTCCAATGCCTTTGTGCGGTTTGTCCAGGAGAATACCCGGATTCCGGTATTGGGTCATGCGGACGGTGTGTGTCACTTATATGTGGATGCGGCGGCGGACCTGGAAAAGACGGTCAACATTGCTGTTGATGCCAAGGTGGGCTATCCATCCGCCTGTAATGCCATTGAAACCCTGCTAGTGCATCGGGACATCGCCCCTAGGGCTTTGCCGGTACTGGCCAGTGCCCTGCAACAGGCGGGGGTGAAACTACTGGGGGATGAGGCGACACGGCAGGTGCTCACGGATATTCAAGCGGCCACCGAAGATGACTGGTCTACGGAGTATAGCGATCTGATTTTGGCCATTCGGGTGGTGGATTCGGTCGATGGGGCGATTGACCATATCAATACCTATGGGTCGCGTCATACGGATGCGATCGCAACAGAAGACCAGGCCACCGCTGCTCAATTTATGGCCCAGGTGGATGCCGCTGGGGTTTACCACAACTGCTCCACCCGCTTTGCCGATGGTTTCCGCTACGGCTTTGGGGCTGAAGTGGGCATCAGCACCCAGAAAATGCCCCCTCGCGGCCCCGTTGGCTTAGAAGG
Source organism: Leptothoe sp. PORK10 BA2 (assembly GCF_034932105.1). Classification (NCBI taxonomy): domain Bacteria; kingdom Bacillati; phylum Cyanobacteriota; class Cyanophyceae; order Nodosilineales; family Cymatolegaceae; genus Leptothoe; species Leptothoe sp. PORK10 BA2. Next base: position 13,733 of record NZ_JAYGIG010000015.1, read on the forward strand.
ATTAGTCACCTACAAGTATCAAGTAGTGGGTAACGGCCATGTTGTGGCTACCTACTCAGGAGAAAATGCAAGACCCTTTACCCATCGTGATTTGTCCTAAATGCGCTGGTTTATGCATCGGCTCTCCCCCTAGGTAGCCCATGCTGACCTCAATTCGCTAGGCCTTGTGTATCTAATACCGTCACCTCATCCAGCAGTTCTCTCATGAATTTTTCAGGATCTCTGAGATTCATTTCCGATAACGCTATCATCTCCTCAACACTATAGAGATCATCACTATCGACAACTTCTAAAATCCAAGTAGATATGGTGTCAGGGTGCTGTAGTAGCTCTTCAGCAAACTCGAGGGGACTTTTACCTGATCTTTTTCCATCTACTTTGGAGGCCAAACATAGCTGCAGTAACTTACCTAAGGTAGTGTCAGGTGTGGTACATAAGAGAAACGCCATTGTTTGACTCAAAAGCTGTTTCTTCTCCATCAGAAAATTTCCTGTACTGAATATGTTGGGGTGATTTTAAGGTACTACAGTTCACTGTGCATAAACAATAACACAACCATTCAGCTACCAATTGTATAAAACAAGCAAAATCGCCCAGAAAGCCGTCCAAATATCTGCTAAACCTCAAAATTACGGCATTGGTTGCCGTTCGCACCCAAATAATTTCATCAGTTTCCTGGAACTTCCTACGACCGCTTTTTGCAGCCTGCTGTGACCTTTATGACCGCCATGAACTCCTCCTCTCTCCCCACCTTAAACCTACAGACATTTCTGCATGGTGCAACGGACCAACGACAACAGTTTGTCCTTACCCTAGGCCAAGCCTTGGAAACGGTTGGTTTTTTTGCCCTAGAAAATCACGACATTGACTCTGACCTCATTCGGTCGGCTTATGGGGCGGCAGCCGACTTTTTTACGTTGCCGGAGGCCATTAAACAGAACTACGAACGACCCGATATTCATCGGCAACGGGGGTTTACCTGCTTTGGACAAGAACACGCCAAGGACAGTGATGCCCCAGATCTCAAGGAGTTTTGGCACGTGGGGCGAGAAGATGAATTTGCCAATCCTTGGCCCCAGGAGGTGCCGCAATTTCAGCTGGCCGGCAGAACTCTATCAGCAGTTAGAGCTGTGTGCGGCCCATTTGCTAAAGGCCTGTGCCCTCTATTTGGACCTACCGGAAACGTTCTTTGATGCTGAAGCTGCGGAAGGTAAAAGCATTCTGCGGGTGTTACATTACCCACCCCTAGGGTCGGCACTGCAACCCGTCCTGGGGTCAGCATTACGGGCTGCCCCCCACGAGGATATTAATCTGATTACCCTATTGTGCGAATCCACCGGGCCGGGCCTCGAACTGCTCCAGGCAGATGGTAGCTGGCTGGCCATTGAGTCCTTACCGGGTCAGATTATTGTGGATACGGGGGATATGCTACAGGCCCTGAGTAATGGGGTGTTTAAAAGTACCACCCATCGCGTGGTTAATCCTGATGCTGGGGGTGTTGGCGCAGCCTCCCTGGGGGAGAATCGCAGATTTTCCCTGCCGTTTTTTATGCATCCCCGTCCCGACTTTGACCTGACGCCCCTACCCAGTTGCGTAGAGCGCACGGGGGGGCAGCCCAAGTTTCCTACTCAAACGGCCCAACAATATTTGCACCAGCGGCTCCAGGAAATTGGTTTAGCCTAAAACCTGGACCATAGGGCGACCATGGCACGGCATAATGGAAAAATCAATCGAGTAGCTGGGCGTATGGTTCATCCCACTAAGCCCCATATAGCCGTTGTTTTGCAATGGCTCTAGCCGTTACTCATGTCGTACATTATGGGCGCAAAGCTATATTTTGACCTATGGATATTGCCGCCGCCTTACCCACTGCCATTGTCACCCTCCGGGAGGGGGTGGAAGCATCACTGGTAGTGGGCATTGTGCTGGCCTGCTTAAATAAAGCCGAGAAACCCCAGCTGAATCAATCGGTATTTGGCGGGGTCGTGGCGGGCTTAGCGGGCAGTGTTCTGATTGGCTCATTTTTGGGGCTAGGGCTGGAGCAATTGCAATATGCCATGCCCAATGCCCAGGGGCTGCTAAAGCCCATCCTGGGCATTCTCTTTGGCAGCGTTGCCATCATTATGCTGAGCTGGATGCTCCTGTGGATGACCCGTCAGGCCAGATCTTTAAAATCTGAAATCAATCAAACGGTTAGCAGTGCCCTGACCAGTGAGGCGGCTGGTCTGAGTATTTTTAGCCTGGTGTGTATTGCTGTGCTTAGGGAAGGGTTTGAAACCGTTCTGTTTCTATTTACCCAACCTCAAACTTTGGCTAGCAGCCTGTTAGGGGTGGGGATGGGATTGCTCGGAGCCACCGTGATCGGCTTTGGATTATTTAGGTGGGGTATTCGGATTAACTTGGGGTTGTTTTTTCAAGTGATGGGGGTGCTGCTGCTGCTCATTATTGCTGGGCTAGTGGTGTCGTTATGCCGCAACATCGACATTGCTTTTGCGGCCCTCAGTCAGCTCAGTAGCTTGCCCCTAGACCTCTGCTTTGGCTTTGGCCAGTCCTGTGTATTGGGTCCCCTCATCTGGGATGCTAGCCAGAGTTTGCCTGACAAAAAGCTGCCAGGGGTGATTTTAAAGGTGCTGCTGGGCTATCGCGATCGCATCTACCTAGTACAGCTACTGGCCTATGCCCTGTTTTGGCTAGTCATTGGCGGTCGATATTTCCGCACCCTCAACCAACCAACACCCCCAAAGGAAAAGACTACATCGGTCTCTTCAACCGTTTAAGCAGATAGTTAGACAGATAGATTAGATAGCTAGAAAATAACTAAAGTAACAATCTTTAGTCCGTTCTTAGATAAGTATAAAACCTTGGCTTTGAGCTTTGAGTAACAAGTTTGCTGACCCAAAGCTCAAAATCAAAAAACTACGTCAATGGACTTAAGTATCAATGGGGCTACTATCAGAATCACTCTGATCCAGTAAGCGCTCAAATCTATCTTTTGACCAACGATCCGTTGCGTAGGAAATAGCACTGATTTCAGCTAATCGAATTAGCCACACCGTGCGCTGATAAGGATCATCCGGCAACTCATCATCCTCGTATCCCTCAGCCACGTCCACATCCACCACTTCTACGTAGTCGCCATCCAGATATATGGGGATACCAACTAATCTTGTTCCTGGCATACGAAACCAAACTTCGCTACCGGTGTGGAGAGCTTCTTCTAAACGTTTGTAGAGCCGTGTATGTTTTGGAACTACTCTGCAGGTGGGGGACTCTGGTTCACGTTGAATGACGGGTCGGGGGGTATTTTGCATGCTTCTCTCCTTTTGGTCAATACACAATGCCGTACACATGCCACTTGCTGGTTGAGCCGTTACTGATTTAGGGATGAACTAATCTGAAAGCATTGCATTAAGCCAAGACCTTGCAGATGAAATGATAGTTCGGAGCAGCAACGCCCTGATTTACCAATGGATGGTCAAATCTACTAAAGCAAGGGGGTTTAGAGCTGGACATCTGGCATATCTCTACCTAAGGGACACCTCCTTGTTAAAACTGGAACGATAAATCGACTGGTTGAAGCTAGTCTAACGTCTTGCCTAGGGCATTAACTCAATACCCATAGGAAACATTCCCACAAAGAATGCCCAAGTCTGCTGAAGGCAAAACCTTTCTAGGTAGTCTACATCATCCTAATCTAGACGAGTAACCGTAAAATGCAAAAGATTAACCTATATGGCTTAAGGAATTCAGCCGTATATCGCGAAAAGCTCTTTCAGCCACATCAGGGGCGGACCAAACTCAAAACAGCTAACTCTGCTTCACCCGCATCAAGGGCTGACCAAACTCAACCGGTTCAGCATTTTGGACCAAAATTTCGACAATTTCACCAGAGACCTCAGCCTCAAGCTCATTCATCAGCTTCATCGCCTCGATAATGCAGACGGTTTGTCCAGATTTAATCCGATCACCCGTATTTACAAACGGAGATTCATCGGGGGCTGGGGACCGATAGAACGTACCTACCATCGGTGAGGTAATCTCGTACAGATCGGATACGGCGGCCACCGGTGGTGCGGCGGCCATCGGTGGTGCGACGGCCATCGGTGGTGCGGCGGTTGTTGCCAATGCCTGGGGAGCCGCTGCAGACTGTAACGTAGCATCTGAAGCGAACATCACAGCTTGACCGGGAGCGGTAGCCTTGCGCAATGTGAGCTCAAAATTAGGATTTTTAAGCGTCAGCTCAGCAATATCTGTTTGATCAAGAGCTGCAACTAGCTGACGAAGCTCACTAAAATCCAAATCCACTGTCTACAACTCCAAATTAACAATTAGTGACACCTACCAACAGGGTCTGCTTAGAGCAGTCTACTCCAGTAGAGGACTGCACAAAAACCGACCGTAGGGAGCCAAAACCAACTCTTCATCTACGTTGATAAGAATCACTCTCTACCGAGGTAGGAGTCATTCCGGGTGTCGATTTTAATCCTTTCACCGATCGAGATAAATAAGGGCACCATCACCTGGGCCCCTGTTTCTACGGTGGCTGGCTTGGTTCCACCGGTGGCCGTATCGCCTTTTACCCCAGGGTCGGTCTCAGTCACTTCCAACACCACCGAGTTAGGTAAATCGACCTCTAGCACTTGCTCATTCCACTTGAGGACCGTCACCTCCATTTCCTCCTTTAAATATTTGACCTGGGGTCCGATCTCCTTTGCAGAAAGCTGGGACTCGTCATAGGTTTCCATATTCATGAATACATACTGGTCACCATCGCGATAAGTGTATTGCATCACGCTCTTTTCTACGACTGCTTGGGGAAGAGTTTCCCCAGCGCGAAATGTGCGATCAACAACGCTACCGGTTTGGACGTTCTTTAATTTAGTCCGGACGAAGGCTGCCCCTTTTCCAGGTTTTACATGGAGAAACTCCACTACTCGCCACACGGAGCCATCAATTTCAATGCTAGTACCGGTGCGAAAATCATTGCTAGAAATCATGGTGCTGGCAGGCTGTAGATTGATAGTCGATGGTTAATATTCGGCCCTTATTGTACAGCTCAGCGGTCATTTACCCGTACGGTTATGAATTAATCCCTGGTGATCACCTGGTGATCACTGACCCCATGCAGTGATTTATACAAGATATCTAGAACCGCATGGGGTCAATGTCTGAGACGCTCCACACTATGGCAAGATCGTAAAGGTTTGTCACGCCGTTGTCGTTATATTTCCAACTATGGCTCGTTTCCAATCCTGCTTTCAGACTGCCCTTGCGGGTCTTTTGAGCATCAGTTTTAGTTTTATCCTCAGCTTTGGTTGGTTTTCGGTGCCATCGGCCCAGGCAGCTGTGCTTCCCTTTGCTATGCCGGTGGCCTATCTGCCAGTGGCCTATTTACCCCCTGGGGATGCCATTACTGACCCTAGGGCACTACTGCGCTATTCCCTCCCCATCGATAGTCCAGAAATTCGTCAGATTCAGGATAATTTGGAGGGGCTGAACTATGCCCTGCGCACGAAACAGTGGGGACGGGCAAAGCGGGAAATCAATCAGTCGACAAAACTTCTGACCCGGAAGCGTCCAGCCATTTTAGAGGCGATTCCAGAGGAGCGGCGGGCCATGGCTGAGCCCCTGTTTGGGAAAATTGATGCTCAGCTAGAAGCCATGCAAACGGCGTTGTCAACCAAGGATGTGGATAGCCTGTGGAGTGGGCGACGGACGACCCTGGGCCTGATTGGCGAACTGGAGTATTTGATGGTTAAGGGGTTTCCCTATGAGGTGCCCGCAGAGTATGACCACCTGCCCCAGCTGAAGGGACGGGCCACGATTGAGTTCAAAACCAATGAAGGCCCCGTAACGGTGGTGGTGGATGGGTATAGTGCCCCAGTCACGGCGGGCAACTTTGTGGACCTGGTTAAACGGGGTTTTTATGATGGCATGACCTTTGACCGGGCTGAGGAAAATTATGTACTGCAAACGGGGGATCCCGCTGGTCCAGAAGTGGGGTTTATTGATCCGAAGACCAAGCAGTATCGGGCTATTCCTTTGGAAATTTTAGTGTCCGGTGATGACGCCCCCACCTATGGGGCCACCTTAGAAGAACTGGGGCGGTTTCTAGAAAAGCCCGTACTTCCGTTCAATTCCTTTGGGGCCCTAGCCATGGCCCGGCCAGAGTCTGATCCGGATGGGGCCTCGTCCCAATTCTTTTTCTTCCTATTTGAACCAGAATTGACCCCGGCGGGGTTAAATCTGCTGGATGGCCGCTACTCCGTATTTGGCTACACCATTGAGGGGAAAGAAGCCCTGGATAGGATGGGACATCAGGGGGGCAAAATCCTCTCTGCTAAGGTAGTTGACGGGTTGGATAATTTGGTGACACCGCAGGCGTGAGCAGTCCTGGTCCTGCGTCTGGCTCCATGTCTGGGTCTACAGCTAGGTCCACCATTGCCGAGCTAGGGGAGCATGAAGTGCTGCGACGGTTGCACCGCTTTTGTGGGGCGATGGTGGGGGACGATGGGGCGTTGCAGGCCTTGCCCCCCGGTGAGCAGTTGGTGGTGACCACCGATGTTCTGGTGGATGGGGTGCATTTTTGCGATCGCACCCTCCCCCCTCTGGACCTGGGCTGGCGCGCCGCCGCCGTCAACCTATCGGACTTGGCCGCCATGGGGGCAAAACCCCTGGGGCTAACCATTGGCCTCACCCTACCAGCCCACACCAGTTGGCCCTGGCTAGAAACGGTTTACCAGGGCCTCACCGACTGCTTAGGTCAGTATGGAGGAGCCATCCTCGGCGGCGATCTCTGTCGGGGGGATCACCGCAGTTTGGCCATTACGGCCCTGGGCTCCGTTCAGCCCCACCAGGCCCTGTATCGCCATCGGGCCCAGCCAGGACAAGTCTTAGTCACCACGGGGGTACATGGAGCCTCCCGGGCGGGCTTAGCCCTGCTGTTGGGTGAACTGGATGGCGCGCTGGATGAGACTTGGGAGCAGAGCAATCCCTCCTCCATCACCCGCCAGACCTGGATTACGGCCCATCAACGACCCATACCGCAGTTTGAGGCCATCGCCACCCTGCGTCGGCTCCACACCCAAACCGAAAATGCCCCAGCTGATGCCCCAGCTTGTATGGACACCAGCGATGGCCTTGCCGATGCCGTGATCCAAATTTGCCGCCAGAGTCAGGTGGGGGCAACCCTACTGCGCTCCCAGTTACCCATTCCCCCCGGTCTAGTCGATGCCGTTGGTACCACCACCGCCGCACAATGGACCCTTTACGGCGGGGAAGACTTTGAACTGGTGCTCAGTCTGTCTCCGGCCATGGCGGAGGCGTTTGTGCAACAGCACCCTGGCAGCCAAATCATTGGGCACACCACTAGGGCACACCAAATTCGCTTAAGGGATGATCTGACCCAAGGCCCTGACGTGGCGTTGGACCAGGGGCAGGGGTATCAACATTTTGGCGAGTAGCGGGTGGTTTCCTCGCTAGTGATTTTCTAGTAGATTTTCCAAGCCTTCATGGCATAGCCAAACTCACATTCATTCGGGTGCAAAATTTCGGCCAATATCTCCAGGGAATCCACTAATCGGGGGCCGGGGCGATTGAAATATTGGTTGCCATCGACGATAAAAATACGACAGTCTTTAACTGCTTTTAGGGATTGCCAAGACGGCTGCTGCACCAGCTGATCCACAGACTGACGTCCCTGTTCTAGGTCATAGCCACAGGGCATGATCACCAACAAATCTGGGTCGGCGGCGGTAATATCGTCCCAGCCGATCCAAGGGGAATGGCGACCCACCTGGCCAAATAGGGGATGCCCCCCCGCCATAGACACCAGCTCAGGCACCCAGTTGCCCGCCCCCATCAGGGGATCGGTCCATTCTAAACAGGCCACCGTGGGCTGGGGCAGTTTGGCCGGTACTTTTTTCAGACAGTCTTGGAGTCGGCCCTGGAGTTGGGCAATGGTTAGCTCTGCGATCGCAGCTCCATTCAGCGGATCCAGGGCCGTTGATACCTGCAGCAAATCATCCCATAGGTGGGACAGCACCTGGGGTTTGAGGGAAATCACCTCGGGTTGAGGCTGAATAATTTGAGCCACCGCCTTTTGGACATCCACCAGACTGGCGGCACACACCTCACATTGATCCTGGGTCAAAATGTGGGTAGGGCGTAGTTCCTGAAGCATGGCCACATCGACGCTATAAACGCTGAGGCCCCGATGGAGCAGCTCACTCACCCGATCATGAATTTCCTTGCTTTTGCCATTGGGGTCAAAGCTAGGGGCGGTACAAACCGGCAACTTCTGCACCTCAGGGGGAAAATCACAGGAGTGGGAGCGCCCCACCAATGAATCCCCAAACCCGAGTTGGATGACTATTTCAGTGGCGCTGGGAATTAGGGAAACGATGCGAAGCTCAGACATGCCAGCGCTTTGGGAAGAAATTACGTTTAGTAAAATACTGTCAGAAGCTACAACGATAACTGACGTGCCAGGCGGTTAATGCCCATCATCATCGGAGCTTAAGGATTTTCAGGTGAAATTCTTTGCCCTACATCATAGAGCTTCCGTACACTTCTAATGAGTAATCATTAGTAATCAGATCCTAAATCGCGGATTCTAAATCGGCCTACTAGATCTGTCTAACCGTATCCAAACTAGGTTGGGGTATGCCGTTAAGCTAGGAAATCCTGACGGGATGAGGAGTCAGGCACTAGAATTCTGACTTCTAGTTAGCGGGGACGGAACTCCACCGAGTTCACCTGGAGGATCACATCAAAGTTTTCATAGACATCGTTGCCCAAAAGGCCAATGGGAACCTCATCGCCAATGCTAATGGGCATACGGGTCCGGGCAATATTACCCACGCGAATCGAGTCGACATAGCCCACATCCACCAGGGTTTGACGACTGCTGGCGGTGGCCACGGGCACTTGCCCCACCACTTGAATGCCCAATTCGTTAGCCATGGCTCGGGTAATGTGGGTGTGGCTAGCGCCTGTGTCCAAAATCATCGGGTAACGGCTACCGTTGATCGTCACTTCCACCACTGGGGTACCCCCACGCCGCTCAACTATTGGGATAGATGCATTTGAGATGGATGTATTCCTAGGGGTAGGGGCCTTGGGTGGATTGGATGTAGCAGTAGCGGGTGCTGCGCCAGTCTTGACAAACGGTTTCGACAAGGGAACCTCAGCGGTCGGTCGCTGGAGCTGGGCCAACTGTTTTTGGGCTTGGGCTAAGTTACGGCCATAGTCCTTGAGCTTGGTTTGGGCCGTGGCATAGTGCTCATGGTCCACTGGCACCTGCTTGAGTTTTTCCATCGCCTGCTCCCAACGCCCCACAATTAAATCCCAATCATCCGGCGAGGTGGCCTGTTGACCTAAGGTAACGGCACTGGCGGCTAGGTTAAGGGCGTCTTGATAGGCGGTTTTTGAGGCATCTGGAGTGGCGTCTGCCGGGGTGGTGGGTGCCACCCCAGGGGTATTACTGACCTTAGAGTCTGGTATCCCAGCCTCGGTCGCCGCCGCGATCTTTGGGGGGGCAGAGTCCAGGGGCGCGGCCTCCCCCACATTTTCCGTTTGGACTGGAACGGATTGACAGGCGGCTAGGGTTCCTAGGCACAGAATTTGAATAAGTCTGATTTGTTTTTTCCTAAGCATTGTTCAAATGTGCCCCATGGCCTCTAGGATAGTACCGGTCCCCATAGTTTTTTCTATGGGCATAGCCCCTACATACGTCCCTCTGTTGTAACCCATGTCTATTTTTTCCACTAACTCCCAGCCCGCGTTGCTGGTGTTGGCTGACGGCTCAGTGTTCCGGGGCTGGTCCTTTGGAGCCACCGGTACCGTCGTGGGTGAAATTGTCTTTAACACTGGGATGACGGGGTATCAAGAGGTCTTGACCGATCCGAGCTATCGCGGGCAGATTGTTACCTTCACCTATCCTGAACTGGGCAATACGGGGGTGAACGAGGCGGATGAGGAATCGGCCGCGCCCCAGGTGAACGGTGCGATCGCAAAAAATATCTGTGAGCGGCCCAGTAACTGGCGTTCCACCTCCTCCCTGCCCGACTATCTCCAACAGCACAATATTCCTGGCATCTACGGCATTGACACCCGCCAATTAACCCGCAAACTCCGGACAGTAGGGGCCATGAACGGAGCGATTTCCAGCACAATTTTAGACCCGGACCAGCTGCTCCAGCAGCTAGAACAACTGCCCAACATGGAAGGGCTAAATCTGGTCAAGGACGTCAGTACCCCCACTCCCTATGAATGGACAGAGCCAACCGATGCAAATTGGGAGTTTGCCCCAGGCACCCAACCCTCCCCGGCGACCACACCTCACCTCACCGTGGTCGCCATTGACTTTGGCATCAAACGCAACATCCTACGCCGGTTGGCCAGCTATGGCTGTCGCGTCGTCGTCGTTCCCATCGATAGCAGCCCAGAGGACATTCTCAGCTACAAGCCCGATGGCATTTTCCTGTCTAACGGCCCTGGGGACCCAGCCGCCGTTGAGTCAGCCCCAGCGTTAGTCAAAGCGCTCCTAGAAAGTGGACTCCCCACCTTTGGCATTTGCATGGGCCATCAAATCCTTGGGTTATCTTTTGGCGCTCAAACATTCAAACTCAAATTTGGCCATCGGGGTCTGAACCAACCCTGCGGCCTCACTGAGCAGGTGGAAATTACCAGTCAAAACCATGGCTTTGCCATTGATGTTGACACCATTCCCACGGCGGATGTCGAAGTCACCCATTTCAACCTCAACGATCACACCGTGGCGGGGCTGCAACATAAAAAACTACCAGTATTCTCGGTGCAGTACCATCCAGAGGCAAGTCCTGGCCCCCATGATGCCGATTACCTATTTGAAAAATTTATCACTCTCATGCGTGATCACCGCAATACTGGGGTGGGGTAATCTATGGTTCTATTACAGGAAAAACAGGAGAAAACCGTGGCTGAGAAACCACAAATACGCTACAAATAGCCCTAGATTAGCCCTAGATCAATGCATTTAAGTTTCGCTTATTTTTCTTGCAGGCAGAAGCATCCTGACCTAGAATTAAACGTCTAATTTTGCCGTATCTATGACCTTGAGGAGGTTATTATCGCTGAGTCACTGACCCTAACCGTAAGTTTAAGAGGCACCCGAGATGTTAGGGGGAAATGCCAAATATTTCGCCTCACTGGCCTCCTGGATGCATTTTCAGAACCTACATTTCGTAAGGTTTTGAATCGGTACATTGAGGAAGGTCCCACCCACATTATTCTCGATCTATCGGCGATTGACTTTGTCGATAGCTCTGGTCTTGGTGCGTTGGTTCAACTGGTGAAAAAAGCCAAGGGCGAAAGCGGCAGTTTGCAAGTGGTAACCAATGCCCGCGTTACCCAGACGGTCAAACTTGTCCGTCTAGAAAAATTTCTTTCCCTACAGCCGACCGTGGATGCTGCCCTTGAAAGCCTAAAGGATTCTTGATTGCACTGGTGGACTGGCCGTGGAAAGTCATGGATCACTGGAGTGCTCACTCGTCAGGGTGTTTGAGCATGTGGTTTTCCTATGGATAACCAGGATCAAACAGGTGTGGAACCGCTACCGATTCAACTGCCTGATGGGCTCCCCCTCAGTTGTCTCCAACCCCATCAGGTGCAATCTGTTCCTCCCATCGCCTTGGCTTACATTGGGGATGCGGTGTTCGAGCTTTACATTCGGCTACAGTTTTTATGGCCCCCCCAGCGGATCCAGGCATTTCACCAGCAGGTGGTGAGCCAGGTCAAAGCTGAGCAACAGGCTGATTTTTTGGCCCAGTTGATGCCCCATTTAGATGAAGCGGAAGCTGAGATTGTGCGCCGGGGCCGTAACGCTACGTCTAAGTCACCCCGGCGTCTATCGGCAAAAATATATCGACAGGCAACGGCTTTTGAGGCATTGGTTGGCTATCTCTACATTACTAACCAAGAACGCTTGTTTGAGCTCTTGCCTCGACTAACTATTTCGCCGTCGGTTCATCCGAAAAGTACCTAAGCGGTATGAGGTATGATGTGACTTCGCTTCTACTCCTGATCCATGGTTAAACCTTCCGACCATCGGCCCCGTCTAGCTAAGGGTAAGTCTCGTCCCCAGCCTAAGGGCCCTGCTAAACCCGTGCTCAAGCCGGGTGCAAAAAAAACGTTCAAAAAACGTCTGCCTTCACCCCACAGTGCAGGTCAGCCCCATAGTGCAGGTCAGCCGCCGAGCCGACCTGATCGGCTACAGCCCCTGAATCCTGAAGACACCCTGCAGGAGGAGCGTCCGGACCTGGTGTATGGTCGCCATTCGGTGGAAGCTGCGATCGCAAATCAACGCCCCATCAATCGTCTATGGGTAAATGAGCGCCTGGTATTTGATGGCCGGTTTAGGCCCTTGATTTTAGATGCCAAATCCAACGGTGCAGTGATTGACGAAGTCAACACCCAACGATTAAACCAGCTGACCCAGGGAGCCAACCACCAGGGCATCGTCGCCCAAATTGCTTCCCATGACTATGTGGAGCTGGGGGATCTGATCACAGCCGCCAAAGCCGCCTGTCGCCAGCCTGTCATTATTGCCGCCGACAGCATTACCGATCCCCATAATTTGGGAGCCATCATTCGGACTGCCGAAGCCTTGGGTGCCCAAGGGGTAGTGATCCCTCAACGCCGAGCCGTCGGCATCACTCCAACGGTGGCAAAAGTGGCCGCCGGAGCCCTAGAAACATTGTCCGTGTCACGGGTTGTTAACCTAGGTCGAGCCCTAGAACAACTGAAAGAGGATGGATTTTGGATCTATGGTATGGCCTCTGAAGGGGGACAACCGCTCCACACCACCCAGTTTGATCGACCCATTGTGCTGGTAATTGGCTCAGAGGGCACGGGTCTCAGTCTATCCATTCAAAATCTTTGTGATGTTTTAGTATCGATCCCCCTGACCGGGAAAACACCTAGTCTAAATGCCTCGGTTGCCACGGGTATGGCGTTGTATGAGATTTACCGACAACGGTGGCTGAACAAATTACCTCCAATTAGGCTTGGCGGGGATCAAAATCAGGCTGTATAAATGTTATAGGCGCTATCTTAGGCTGCTCAAACGGTCAGATTTTTAACAACGACAGGCATGAATTTATGAAAAACTTTTTGAGTAATCTTTTTAGCTCATTCACGAAGTCTTGGTGGGTAGAGATATCAACATCCCAACCCCGCTGTCTCTACTATTTTGGTCCATTTGATACTGAAGGTGAGGCAGACCTACATAAGGCGGGCTACATAGAAGACTTAGAACAGGAAGGGGCTAAAGAGATTCAGGTTGACGTTAAGTGCTGCGCTGAACCCGCACTCCTGACAGTGGAGTATACGGAGCCTAGCAACGTAACCCCTGCATACAGCAGTAACTAGAGCGGTTAGCTGGATGCCCCCCAGGCTTCGGCAACTAGCAACAGGCATTCTGGTTATTCCTAGCTAAAGATTGCTCGAGCAACTCAAGACAAAAGGGATTTGGTTTTACCGCCAAGTCCCTTTTGTTTTTTCTGCCATTCGACGGGCTAACGGTCTAGCCTTAAAAACCCATATCGCTCCAACCAATCCCCCAGGTCATGGCACAGCTGTGGACCAATTTCCCAGGGCATCAGATGGGCAACATTCTCATATAGCCGCCATTCACAGTTAGGTAGGGTGTTGGCGGTCTCCTGGCTCGATTCCGGTGTGATGTGTACATCATTCACCGCCGCTAGCATGAGGCAGGGCTGATGGATCCGATGCAGTTCCCCTAGGCGGTTATAGCCCTGCCTCAGAGCCGTCATTAAAGCCCGGTTAGCCAAGGAAGAGGTTTGCAGAAATGCAGGGGTGCCCTCCTGGGCAATGTGACAGTAGGCCTGGGCACTGTGTTGGGAGATGAGATAGCGAAATAATGACCGCTGTCCCAGGGTGGCAATATTCCATGGCCAGCCTGGAATGAGCCAGTTGATCACACCGGCCAACCCCGTCAGTAAATTGTCCTGCCAGGTAATGGCCGGATGACGGCCCCTGGGCCTAGCCGCTGTCCCTACTAAAATTATTCCGGCTATTTTTTCAGGATGCAGGAGCGCTAGCTCCAGGGCCAAAATTCCCCCGAGGGACCAACCCAACAGTAGACAGGGTTGGTCCAACTGCTGGAGCAAGGCGGACAAATCCCCTAGGTGCTGGTCCATGGCAAAGGGTTGGTTAGTACGGCTGCGACCGTAGCCCCGCAAATCTGGTGCAATGGTGCGGAAGTGGGGGGATAGGTAGTCGGTAAATACCGCCATGCAGCGGCCCGTCCCTGGATGGCCATGGAGACACAGAATGGGCATGCCCTGCCCACGATACTCAACCGATAGCTCCATGGAGAATCAAAGGGGACCTCAGCAATCCTAGACGTTTTCTTTGGGAATAAAATCTAGCGCTGCTGAGTTCATGCAGTAGCGTTGTCCGGTGGGCTGGGGACCATCGGAGAAGACATGTCCTAAATGGGCGTCACAGACAGCACACAGGACTTCGGTGCGGATCATAAAGAGGCTGACATCCCGTTTTGTGGCAATGTTCTCAGGTTTACTGGGGGCCCAAAAACTAGGCCAGCCCGTACCCGAATCAAACTTGGTCGCAGAGGAGAAGAGTTCTGAGCCACAACCAATGCAGTTGTAGATGCCGGTTGCTTTGTTGTTGTGGTATTTACCGGTAAACGCCCGTTCGGTACCGTGCTTACGGGTGACTTGATATTGCTCGGGGGTAAGCTGTGCTTGCCATTCTGCGTCTGTTTTTTGAATTTTTTCCACCATAGTTTTGCTCAGAAAGTTTGCTCAGAAAGTTTGCTCAGAAAGTCAGTTACAGCGACTTGCCGATCCTAACGCAGATTCGGCTTGGTCAGGGACGGCGGTCTTTGGCGGTAGCGCCGATAACCCAGTAGGCTGCCGCTGGCTAGGGTAAAGGCGGCTAGGGGCGCTACTACTGGCACCCAAGCGTTGACTAAAAAAAACACGCCGGTGGTGGTGGCGATTGCCCCGAGACCGATGCCATAGGCGATGGCCCAATATCGACGTTTTCGCAGCTGCCACGTGATCAGACTGCCGCTGCTGGCCCAGATCACAATCCAGGCAACTTCCCCCCAGTCGGGCCAGGCCCACGGCAGGGGATAGCCATCCAACACCGCAGTGAGAAACTGGCTCACCATGTGTAAATGGACTTCCACCCCCGACATCTGATAGTTGTCGTCGCTGAGGCCGCTGCGTAGGGTGTAGGGGGTAAAAAACTTGTCGGTGCTGGTATAGGCTGTCGTGCCAATCAACACCACCTTATTCCTAATCAGCTCAGGATCAACCTGATTGCTAAGAATGTCCGTTAGGGAAACTCGCTCTGCTAGCTGGGTGGGAGAGCGATAGGTAATGGGGATTTGATATCCCGCCGCATCGACGGATTGATAGCCGCCAAAGGTGGATCCCATCAGCTCAAATCCGGCGTCCCCCAACCCCATAAATTCATTGGCTCCTTTCCCTTCCGAGGGCAGTAAGCCATGGTGCTTCTCTAGATAGTGCAGGGCCACCATCAGGCCAAAGGAGGTATAGACGTCAGCCTCGACATCGGTACTAGCGCTGGCAAATAGGAGATTACGCCGAATTTTACCGTCGGGGTCGAGGGGGAAATCGTTAAAGCTCACTCGGGCCGGATCTAACTCCGGTGGCGGCGGAATCCTCTCCCCTTCAAAATCCCCTAGTTTGGTAATGCCAATGATGTTGTCGGCGGCCAGACTTTGGGCTAAGGCGGCCCGGCCATCTCCCACCGGAAAGTTCCGATGGAGATCGAGGCCAATAGTCGTCGGGTTGTGGCTTTGGATAATCTCAAGGGCGTCGGCAATCGATTGGTCAGAGGGGCTGTCACTTTGTTGATTGCTGAGGTCTTGCTCGTCGATTCCCACTAACAAAATGCGGGGATCGGGGCCTAAATCCCGCTGATAGGCGACGAGCCCATCGTAAACGGCCAGTTCTAGGGGGACAAATGTGCCCAGCTGCCGGAGGCCCAGGGTGAGGGTGCTGACTAGGGTGGTTGCGATCGCAACCGCCCAAATACTCTCTTTCCGCGTTGGCTGCCACACCGTTGCCAGGGGCAACATCGTCTCCGCCATGGTCAGCTGATCCGCTTCTTCCGCCAGTTCATCCAAGCGACCCAGATCGTGCAGCACCTCAGATGCACTCTGGTAACGCTGGTAGAAATAATGGCGTACCATCTTTTTCAACAAATACCGCAGACCGGGGCTAATGTTGACATACTCCTCCCAAAGCAGCTCTAGGGACGACATATCCTCCGGCAAATCCGTGGGCGTCCGCCCCGTTAACCCATGGATTGCCGTCATCCCCAAGGCAAAAATATCGCTACTCAACCGGGGTTTACCCGCCAGCTGCTCACTGGGGGTATAGCCCTGGGTACCCACCCCCACCGTCAGGCCAGTCAACTCGCTGTTGACAACCTGGGTACGGATTTCCTTAACCGCCCCAAAGTCAATCAAACAAAGCTTGCCATCCTCCCTGCGCCGAATCAGATTGTCAGGCTTGAGATCGCGGTGAATCACCCGATTATCATGGACAAACTTTAAAATACTTAATGTTTCCTGCAGCAGCGTTATCACCTGATCTTCTGTCAGTCGCCCCGCCCGACGAATTTCATCCCCCAGGGACTCCCCATCAATCAGCTCCTGAACCAGATAAAACTCCTGCTTTTCCTCAAATGAGTCCAGCAGCTTGGGAATACAGCTGTGGTTCCCCAAACGTTTGAGGGTAGAGACCTCCGTTTCAAATAATCGTCGCGCAATCTTCAAAAATGTGACATTGGTGCTGGCCGGTTTCAGCTGCTTGACCACACACTCAAAGTTTTTCGCCTGAAACAAGTCTCGGGCCACATAGGTTTGACCAAACCCCCCTGACCCCAGCACTCGAATTAATTGGTAGCGTTCCTTAAGAACCTGACCTAGCATCGGCATTAACGGCCCCTGAACAGCTTGCTATAGCAAACATTTTGATGCATAAAAACGTTTGCCTGCCCCATCCTTGAGCGCTTCAATTAGCTGGTGGGTAGCATTTGAATTTTACTCAACAGTGTCGCCGGATCAATCGGCTTCACCAAGTAGTCATCAAATTCCTCGATAAACCCATCGGTGGATGGCTCATTAATGGTTTCCATCTCCTCCGCATCCATCAGGGAAATCACCTTGATACCAGAGTTGTCCACATAGTGTTTCAGGTCTTCCACAATATAGTGACTGTTGCCACTAACCAAATGGTGATTGAGAATAATGGCCACGGGCTGTAAAATTTCTACCTGGTGAACAATCCGTGAGCCCTCAATCACCCAAATCACTTGGTAGTTAGCCGCCGTCAGTAAATCACAAATCAAACTGGCGCTGTTCTCATCGTCTTCCAATAAAATAATCCGACCGGTAATCGGTTCAACACTTTCAAAGGAGCTGACTGCGACGTCCGAATGCTGGAGGGGAATCCGCACCGTAAACATGGACCCTTTACCCGGTGTAGACACCACCTGAATCGCCCCGTTGTGCAGTTCCACTAGCTGCTTAGTTAGGGCCAATCCCAAGCCCGCCCCCGGATACTGCCGCTGGCGCACGGCTTCCAGCTGTTTAAACGTCTCAAATAATGAAGCTTGTTGGGCCTCAGGAATACCGATGCCCGTATCCTCCACCTGAAACATCGCATTCTGTGCATCGCGCCAAACCCTTAAACTGACGCGCCCTTCCCTGTCGGTAAACTTGACAGCATTGCTCAATAAGTTAGCTAAAATCTGACGTATGCGGCGAGGATCGGCCCGAAAAGTATCTTCGGCCTCCGACAATCGCAAATTTATCCGTAAATCCAACTCTTTGGCCTGGGCCTCTTCTCGAAAACTTTCTAAGCTACTACGGGCCAGGTTTGACAATGAAAAATCATTGACTTCAAGCACGGTACGCCCCGCCTCAATTTTGGCCACTTCTAAAATGTCATTAATAATATCTAGCAGCTGTTCCCCACTACTGTGGATGGTGTTGAGGTAATCCCGCTGTCGGGGGCTAAGATCCCCAAACGACCACCGGAGTAGCGTTGCTGACATGCCAATAATGTAGGTTAATGGCGTCCGCAGTTCATGGCTCATGGTGGCCAAAAACTCACTTTTGGTCTTGTTGGCCGCTTCGGCCGCCATCAGCGCATCCTTCAGACTCTGGGTCCGATCCTCCACCTGCACCTTTAGCATCAACTTTTGATACTGCAACTCCCGTTGTAAATCTTCCTGGCGGATGGCAATGGTTAGATGCTCTGCAATCTGGGCCAGGAAATTACCTTCCCAAGCCTGCCATTGGCGAAGCTTAGGGGAAGATTCCTCCTTAAGACAGTGATGACCAATCAGCAGTCCCCACAGGGTGTCGTCCAGCCATATGGGCGCGACCAATTGAGAGCCTACACCGGCCTGCTGTAATTGGTTTAACAAGTCAGGATGCTGCCGATAGTGATGGGCTATATTTTCAACGGCCTCATATCGATTGTCCGGGGATGCTGGGTCATAGTGCTGGGGCCAAATGCCCTGGGGGACAAAGTGAATATCCGATTGGGTCCCAGAGGGGGCATCAAGATGGGACAGGACAGAGCCAATGGCAGGATGGCCCAGGACTTCGTAAGCAATAGTGGAGAATCCATCATCCTTTCTCCGGTGCTCTGGCTGACTGGGGTAGGGCGGAGGATTGGCCACCCGATAGACCAACAATCGATCCAGACGCAACCAGGCACAAACCTCATCTAGGGTGGCTTGCATCAATAACGATAGCGGTTCTGACCGATGTAACCGATTCACTAAATGCTGCAGAATTGTCGCCGCCGATAAGGGCTGCTGCTCTGGGGAAGAGGGTTCTAGACCACTCACCTCCAACATCAACTGATGGGTCAATTTAATCAGGGTCTGATTGTCTAAGGGAACATCCTGGTTAGCTGGTTGGTTGGTTGGCTGGCTGGCTGGTGTGATCCGCTGCTGCAGCTCGGTCCATGCGGCATGACTGTCCCCTTTCAAGCTATTAACCAACCATGGCAGTGCCAAAAAGCGCTCTATCACCTTTAGATCGGTACAAAGGCTGACTAGATAGCTACAGGCCCCATCATGCTGGGCTAGGAGCAAAAGACTGATCTGGTCCGTTGACAAGAGGGTAAATTTTTCAATCCGAGCTTCTGCAGATAGCTGACCATCCCCCAAATCCGTCTCAGACAGGTGGGAAACGTCCCCTGTTAGCAAACTAGAGAGACTCCTCCGCATCTGCTCAAACACCTGACACGGAACGCTTTGATATTCTAAAGCTGAGGCGAAGCTAGACATGGCGGCGGAACATCTCTTAGAAGTGACAAACAAAGTGACAACCCGGGAGCTACCGCAATGGTAAAAAAACGAATAAAGCAGAATCAGCTAGGGTGGCATCCTGCATGAATCTCACCGCTATAGCTATGGTGGCCATGGTGCTGTAATGGGCTGAATATCTTCTGAATATCTGAATACAGTTCTAAGCTGTCCCTATCCTCCTTAAAGATTTGCCAGGTTTGCTTAATCTTTCTGGTTAAACCAGTTAACTATTCTTGAGAAAATATTGAGAAAAATAATAACTATAGGTAGGCTCAAAACCATAGACTGCTTTGGCTAAAGTTTTTATGGTTTAAAGAAGTTCAAAAAGTTTATCACTCGCGTTTCAAACCACTCGATTCCTTAACGATAAAACCAGCATTAGGGTTCGGGGATATTAACTCGGTAGTATTTACTTAATCAGTTTCGAAAATATCCTGATAACAAAAAAAATGCATAGTAAGCCCAGATAGTCTAGCGCTCTGAGCGCTGGAGATTGGCCATAGTGAACAATTTCAAGAACTTATTTAAATTCAAGGCATAGCTGATCTTTGGGATAATTTAATCTAAAAAAATTAGCATGGTGCCTTTTTTTGCATCCGTTCATTCACCAGGTTAGCTATGACCAATTCAAACTCTAAGTAATTGCCGAGAGCACAATATTTAGGCGTAAGACTGTGCAGATGGCATCATCCTAGCGCTGCTATTTTAAGTTGAGATGGAAACCCCATACTTCTTTCATAATCTCCGCAAGGATTGTAAGCGACTAGACCCGTGGGACCCTGGTTATCCATGGCAGGAAGGATGATAAACTCCTGCACCGGGGGAGGCTGGTTATTAATGGCAGGGAAGGAATTATGTTGGCAAAAAAATGGGCAAAAAATGGGCTGCGTGGCCTCACCTAGGCTGAAGGAACTAGATGTGATTTGAGTTTTGATTTAAAAACTACATCACTCTATTGTTATTGATGAATATATTGCTAAAATGCTCATCAGGTTTTGAGCTGACTAATTTGACTGATGTGCCTGTTTCCTTAGGGTCTTGGAGGTCCCGCAATGGAACCTATCTCCGCTGAAGTAATTCAGCAGGTGGCCGATTATTTTAGTGTCCTGAGTGAGCCCATGCGCCTCAAGATTTTGAACCTGCTCAGAAATGGCGAGAAATGTGTTCAGGAGCTGGTGGATGATACGGACACCAGCCAAGCAAATGTATCTAAACATCTGAAGGTAATGCTACAGGCGGGCATGTTGGCCCGGCGTACGGAGGGGACATCGTCCTTCTACCGAGTCGCTGATGATCTGAGTTTTCAGCTGTGTAGTCTGGTATGCGATCGCATCGCCTGTCGCATTGAAGAACAGGCCAAACATTTCCGCGCCTTTAGTTTCTCAAGCCCAGACCACGCCTACCATGGGAACGGTGTGGCTGAAGTGACTGAATTGCCCTAAACAGACTGGCCTAGCCAAAACTGGCCCAGACAATACTGGCCTAAACAATACTGTAGTGGCACCCAATCGTGGCCCATTGGGTCGTATCCAAGGCGTAGCTATCGGGTGCAGCCTCCTCTTTATGGGCATCCCTACTTAAATCATGGAGCAGGGCCTGGATGAGGGGTAATGCATTATTTTCTAAGGTTACCCGTTGGTTGCTGACGGCATCGGCCATGGACAACAGTTCTTGCCAACAGCGGGTTAGAGGGGTACTGCTACACACCAGATAGGTTTCCACCCGGCCCTCTGAGTCATCCACCACCCAGGTATTTTGTCCCACTGGCAAATTGAGCGCGTTGCCAGGTTCTAGGGTCAAGGCAGCTTGCAATGACTCCAGGGAGTAGGGTTGGCCATCGCTCGGGGGGCAAAAGGCCAGCATGCGATCGCGGGCATCAAACCCCAACAGCACGGTATACACGGGAGCATCCCCAAAATTGAGGGCCTGATAACGCACCTGGGCCCCCTTAGAAAACTCCACGGGACGATTTTGGCGACTGACGGCATCGGCCACACGACTTTTCGAGGCCTGACCCGAGGCGCGACGGGTCTCTTGCTGCAGCACCAGTTTTTCGGTTTCCCCTGCCAACAGCAGATTCAGGCGAACGGCTAGTTGGGATGACGCCTGGTTTTCACTCAGACGTAGTAGCTTCATGGCCAACATCGTTTTAAGCTTAGGGGCCAGACGACCCACGGCCATTTTGACCGCTTCATCCTGCTTGGCCAAGGTGCCGACCACCAAATTGTGGGTGGGGGTAAACAAGCCGTAGCCTTGCTTGACCACGGGCACCACCTTCGTTTCTAAGTCATTGTCATCCCCTGGGGCTGGCTGAAACTTACCCAACATACAATCGGCCGGGCGGGCGTCATCGGTGGCCTCCACAAAGGACAGGGCGGCTAGGGCACTCGTGGCATCTACCCGCTCAATTCTTTCTAGGTTCCCATCTAAGGCCACCACCAGGGAAATGTTCCTGGGTAAAACTCGCATTACCTCGTAGAGGGGCTGGCCCACAGACCAGGTGGCCTCATCGGTTAACTGCAGACGACCGGTCAAACCCGATTGCGATCGCATAACGATGGACGCGGCCCCATCATCGGCCTGGGGAGAAAAGCCAAAGCGTTCACTATACTGCACCACATCCGGCGGTAATCCCCCCAGCCAAAGGGTGGCCGAACGCCCCTCCACAGCCGTAACCACCGCATCTAAGCTGGCATCATTCCCCTCGCCATAGACGGCGTGCTCATCCGCAGTTTGGGTCGTCCAGTAGGGGGTTTGGTTGGGCACCAATGGCAAAATCGCCTCCTGGGCCC
Source organism: Leptothoe sp. PORK10 BA2 (assembly GCF_034932105.1). NCBI lineage: Bacteria > Bacillati > Cyanobacteriota > Cyanophyceae > Nodosilineales > Cymatolegaceae > Leptothoe > Leptothoe sp. PORK10 BA2. Next base: position 35,914 of record NZ_JAYGIG010000015.1, read on the forward strand.
CCCGCATGGTGGCCGATAACTGAGCCGGCAACTGGGCCGCCCAAAGATAACGGGTCAGACCATAGGTAAATAAGCCCGCCCCAAAATCAGGCCACTGCCGCTCAATCACCGGCTGACCATCGCGGGCGGCCATCAGTACATCACCCGGAAAAAATGCGGGCTCCGCCGCGGCTTGCACCTTCCCCAAGTCTGCCAGCACCTCCTCCGCTAAGGTAGTCGGCAGTCGCATGGCCTCCACTGTCGGCATCCCTTGCCGGGAACGGGAGCGGTATCCCCCAGATAGGGGCTCCTCAAGCTGACTATACCCAGCATCCACCACCGTAAATATCTGTTTAGTTTTTAACCTGGCCAAAATTTGCTTGACCCAGGACACCGGCACATCCCTTGATAGGGGTTCAGCTGCCGTTGGCCAATGGCCATCCACCGGTACCCAAGTTTTAATCTGCTGATCCCCCAGCATCACCTGGCCCCCACAGCCGCTGAAGTGAACAACGACAAAATCGTTGGCACTGGAGGTTTGAGTGAGTTGGTAAAGGGCGCTTAAAATACCGACTTGGGTGGCCTGGGCGTCCACCAGGGTGACAATATTATTTGGGTCAAACCCAAAGCGATAGACTAGGAGGTGGCGCTGTAGCTCTACATCTGTCCCACAGCCCCGGAGGGGCTTGAGATTTTTCCCTAGGACGCTGGCGGGATATTGATTAATCCCAATCAGTAGGGCTAGCTTGCGACGGGATGGATCGGCCAGGGCCTGTTGCCAACCCAAAAGCTGGGACTGGCTAAGACCTAAGGTGCCTAAAATGGCCCCCGTTGCCGACAAAAAATCCCGTCGCTTCACTGCCCTACTCCATTACGCGTTAGCTTTGGGTTTGCATGGCCCGAGACAGCTCAGCCGCCACTTCTGGACGAGAAAACTCCGGTGGGGGCAGCTCGCCACGACGCAGCATTTCACGCACCTTTGTCCCCGACAAATGAATCCGCTCTTCCTTGCTACTGGGACTAGTCTTGCTAGTGGCCATGGTACTCGTGCGAGTGCAGTAGAAGGCGTGCTCAAATTTCATCGGCGTAATCCCCAGTTCACCCGGCTCAAACTGGTCAAAGATATGCTGGGCATCGTAAGTTCCATAGTAATCCCCGACACCGGCATGGTCACGACCCACAATGAAGTGGGTGCAGCCATAGTTCTTACGAATCAGGGCGTGGAAAATAGCCTCGCGAGGACCAGCGTAGCGCATAGCCGATGGATTAATCGCCAAAATTACCCGATCTTGCGGGAAATAGCGATCCATCATAATTTCGTAACACCGCATCCGCACATCCGCTGGGATGTCGTCCTCTTTAGTAGCCCCCACCAATGGGTGCAAAAACAGACCGTCTACGGTCTCTAGAGCACACTTCTGAATATATTCATGGGCCCGGTGAATGGGATTGCGAGTTTGGAACCCGACGACTGTTTTCCAGCCTCGCTCACGGAACATGGCCCGAGCAGCGGCGGGATCAATCTGATACTTGGGAAACAGGGGATGCTCATCCCGCTCTAGTAGCCAAATGGGACCCGCTAAGTTAATCTCCCCCTGATCGTAAACCACCTTCACTCCAGGATGCAGATCTTCATCCGTGCAGTAAACGTTAACGGCTTCCTTTTCCTTATCGTAGGTGTACTTCTCCGTCAGTTCGAGGACGCCCACATAGCGACCTGTCTGATCATTCAGACAAATCAGCATCCCTTCATTTAGGGGAGATGCCACTTCCTCGGAAACCGATAGGGTGACGGGTACGGACCAGGGCAAGCCATTGGCCAGGCGCATGTCAGTCACAACGGGCTCATAGTCAGCCTTACCCATGAACCCAGTCAGGGGGCTAAAGCCACCGATGGCAATCATGACCAAATCTGACAGGGCCCGATCATCCAGGGTGACCTGGGGTAAAAATTCCGCTTTACTTAAAAATTCTGCTTTCTGCTCGTCGGAAACTAAGCGATTAATTAATGTCCCACCGTGGGGAGCAATACCATCATTAGTTAATGTCAAAATGTCCTCTTTTCTTCTATATAGACAGGGCTAATGTTCATCTGGGGCATAAGGCCGAATCAGGCCGCCCCCCAGCACCCGGTTGTCATCGTCGTACCATACTGCAGCCTGGCCTGGGGAAACACTAAACTGAGGCTCGGCAAAGACAAGCTTTACAGAACCGTCGTCGAGAGGCACCACAGTGGCAGCTACCGCAGGGGAACGATAACGGATTTGCACTTGCACCGCGATGGGAGCATCGGCAGTCTGGATTGATACCCAATTGACCCGATCGACAATGCAGTGGGCTTGATGAACACTGTCTCGTTCACCCACAATCACCCGATTGCGAGCAACGTCCAAGGCCACAACGTAAAGGGGAGCTGGAGCGGAAACGCCTAACCCCTTACGCTGGCCAATGGTGTAATGGTGGATACCGGTGTGCTGTCCCAAAACCTGACCGTTGGTATCGACAATGTCGCCCGGTTTCGGCGCTAAATATTTATCCAGGAACGCTTGCATGGAGCCATGTTGCTCAATCAGGCAGAGGTCCTGACTCTCGGGTTTTTCAGCCGTATGAAGGCCGAGTTGAGAGGCCACGGCCCGAGTCTGCGCCTTGGTTTGCTCCCCTAGGGGAAACTGGGTGGCGGCCAACTGCTCCTGGGTGAGATCGTAGAGAAAGTAGGACTGATCCTTCGTCCGATCCACAGCCCGACGAAGCTCATAGCGTCCTGTCTGGGGATTGTGGGTAATGCGGGCGTAGTGACCTGTGGCAATGGTTTCGGCTCCCAACTCCCGACGGGCATAGTCCAGCATCGGGCCGAACTTTACGCTGCGGTTACACTGGGAGCAAGGTAGGGGGGTGATACCTTGGCTATAGCCTTCGACTAGATAGTTGATGATTTTTTCTTCAAACAGGTCACGGGTATCCACAACGTGATACGGAATTTCCAACTCTTCACAAAGTTGGGCCGCATCCACCATGCCCTCAGAGCAGCATTGGCCTTTGCCTTTCATCAGCCATAGGGTCAAACCAATGACATCATGTCCTTGTTTGTGTAAAGTCGCTGCCGCAACTGAACTATCTACCCCCCCAGAAAGACCGACAACAACTTTGGCCATAACTAATTGAACGTACCAAATACCAACTATTAGGCTAACATCCCATCCACAAATCTGTGATTGTCTTGGCCATTTCTGGAAACGGAAATGGCCAAGCATTGGTGTCGCAGACTACAAATAATTGCCCTTGCTTTTCCAGAGATACGGTCATAGATCGCTCAAATCCCGATGAAATGTAGATACTTTAGGGATAGATCGCTCAAATCCCGATGAAATGCAGATATTTTAGGGACAGATAAAAAATAGAGCACTATGGGATTTCCATGGTGGGGCCAGGTATGAGCAGATCCATGATTCAAACCGTCTGTGTCACAGCGGCTCAGATGCAGGAAATCGAAACTTTGCTCTTTGACGCAGGATTTCCGGTGGCGGCACTGATGGAAAAGGTGGCGGGGCGGATTGGGGATTATTGGCTGCAGCGGTGGGATCGGAGCCAGCAAGTTGGAGTGCTGGTGGGACCGGGACACAACGGTGGAGATGCCCTAGTGGTGGCTCGGGAGCTGCATTTGCATGGCTATGACGTGGGTATCTATGGTCCCTTTGAACGGAGCAAACCGTTGACAGCAGACCATGGTCGCTACTGTCGCAGCCTGGGGATTCCCTGGTATCGGACGTGGGATGAGTTAGCAAGTAGCTTAGGCCAGGCCAATTGCCAGAACAGCCTGCTCTTGGATGGTCTCTTTGGCTTCGGTCTCGATCGTCCCCTGGTGGGGGACATTGCCACCACCGTGGAGCGGATTAACCAAAGCAAGATCCCTGTCGTCAGTATTGATTTACCCTCCGGCATTCACACCGACAGTGGTGCGGTCCTGGGTACCGCCATTAGGGCAGACACCACCCTTTGCCTAGGGCTATGGAAACGGGCCTGTTTGCAGGAGGCAGCCCAGCCCTATTTGGGGCAGGTGAATCTGATTGATTTTGATATTCCCTGGGCCAATATCGTCGCTGTGTTAGGTCAACCACCTCCAGTGCAGCGGTTGACCCCTGGGCGGGCATTGCAGGGTCTACCCCTGAAGCGCTCCCCGGTGGCCCACAAATATACCGTGGGGCAGCTGTTGATCATCGCTGGCTCTAGGCAATATGTGGGGGCAGCCCTGCTGGCTGGGCATGGGGCGGTGGCCAGTGGGGTGGGGATGGTGACCCTGGTGGTGCCGGAGAGTATCCGCTCTCTGGTGGTGGCGCAGCTGCCGGGGGCCTTGGTGATGGGAGCGGAGGAAACTGAGGGGGGGGCGATCGCAACTCTACCGCCTGACCTCTCCCTAGATCGATACAACGCGGTGGCCTGTGGACCGGGACTAGCCCAGGTGGACTGGCTACCCCAGGTGTTGGCCACGACCGCACCCTTATTGTTAGATGCCGATGGCCTCAATGGCATCACGGCTAGGCAGCTGAAAAATCGTCCGGGGATAACGGTGATCACCCCCCACCCAGGGGAGTTTCGACGGTTATTTCCAGACCTAACCGGGGGCCATGACGGGGCTCTTGGGGCAGCCCAGGCCACCGGAGCGATCGTGGTGCTGAAGGGTTCAAAGGTGGCGGTGGCGGTGGGGGAGCACCTGTGGCTGAATCCCGACAGTACGCCAGCCCTGGCCAGGGGGGGCAGCGGTGATGTGCTGACCGGACTCATGGGTGGGTTGATGGCACAGGCTGCGGCCCAGCAAAATAGCGAAGGACTGGAGCCTATGACAACAGCCGTTACCGATGCAGTGTTGGGGGCTGTTTGGTGGCATGCCCAGGCGGGGTTATATGGCCACCAGCGGCGCACGGTACTGGGGGTGGATCCGCTGGAGTTGGCCCGCTGTTTGGATCCTGCCTTGGCTGATTATCTGGCTGGATAATTGGGGGTTGGTGGTGGTGGGCAAGGCCCACCTGCCGGGGTTGGATGGTGGATTGGGTGATGGACACCTGCCGGGGTTGGGATGATGGGCGGTGCTGCCCTCCCTTAGGACTTGGATTTGCTTGTCTTGAAGTGCGATCGCAACATAAGGGCCGCCAGTCCCAAAATTGTCAGCGGCACAATCACAAACTTGAAAGTGGACCCAAACATCACCGTACTGTCATGCTGAGTTGTTGCCAACACCAGGTACAGGGTATAGGCCACATAGTAAGCCAGCAGCAGCAGACCTTTCCAGCGGCTGATTAAATTGTTGTGAAAACAAATCGGGAAACAGATAATCGCCACCGCAATCATCACCGGAATATCAAAGGTCATCAACGACGGAGCAATGGCAATCCCATCGGGGGACAGGGCACTGCTGGCCCCTAAAACAACCAAAATATTAAAAATATTGCTGCCCACCACATTGCCCACGGCAATATCTCGCTCACCCCGAATACTGGCCATCACCGATGTGGCAAACTCAGGTAACGATGTCCCCACGGCCACCACGGTTAAACCAATGATCAGAGAGCTAATTCCTAGGGCTTCGGCAATGGAGATCGCCCCGTTGACCAGGAGCTGTGACCCAACCACCAAAAGGACCAGACCCCCCACAACAGCCAGTAGGTCTATACCCAACTTATTCCAGGCAAACTGTTTGGGACCATACTCTTGAGCATACTCACTTTGCACCTCGGGGTTGGTCTCACGACGGCTTTGATATACCAGAAACAGGGTGTAGACCACCCCCCCTAAAAATAGAATAATGCCGTCGGAGACACCGAGAGAACCATCAATCCCAAAGAAAAAGACGAGGCCAGATACCCCAATCATAATGGGTATATCTAGTCGCAACAGCTGTTGCGCGACCATGAGTGGGGCCACCATGGCGGACACCCCCAAAATCAACAGAACATTACAGATATTGCTACCGACAACATTGCCAAGGGCCAGATCGGCTTGATTATTCAACGCGGAATGTAAACTGACAGAAAGTTCGGGGGCACTGGTGCCAAAAGCAACTACCGTCAAACCGATCACCAAAGGGGAAACCCGGGCCATGGCTGCCAAGTTGGAGGCACCTTTAACTAAAAAATCAGCTCCAACAACGAGCAAAACTATTCCTAGAATGATGTATATGGTGGCGATCATAGTCCTGAATGCAGGGTATCAACTTAAGCTGGGAAATCCTGTCTAGGTGGGGCGTTAGGAGTCAGGAGTCAGGGCCTCACTGGCCTCTGACTTCTGACTTCTGACTTCTGACTTCTGACTCCTGACTCCTGACTCCTGACGCTTATCCTTGGGAAAACGTCCCGCTTTGAGTCGGTACCTTAAATGCAATCTCCTGTCATAGGGTTTATCTGTTTATCGTGCAATTTATGGTGCAATACGGTTCTGAGTACTCGCTACCCTGGCATTCATGGGAGCCAGAAAATAAGTTTATGACCCTAGCCCCTTGGCGACCTGCATTAGCCCGTCCGCTACATCGCAATCGGGCGCGAGTCTACTGTCGGTACTTACAGCTCGCAACCATTAATGTCTACGGCAAACCCTCCAATCGTACCGTGGTTTTTCGAGGTTTTGTGGGGGAAGCGCTGCAAATGGTCACCGATGGCCGCAGTGAGAAAGTACACCAGGTTCAAATAACTCCCTGGGCCGAGGCCTGTTGGTACTTTACCGTCACCCGCGAACAGTTTCGCATTGCTGGAAAACTCACCCTGCTGAATGGGGATAATGATGGGGACAGTATTCGTCTCAAGGCGTGGCAGGCCCTATCGGCCAATGGACGTCAACAGTTTTATTGGCCTGCCCCAGGCCAGAGCAAGGACAAGACAATAGCCTCTACCAACTCAATTGAATCGACGGAGCAGCCTCCAGATAGTTTCAATGTACTGTTGCTAGTCCCTGACCGGGTGGATCATTTAGCTCTAAGGGGCCAGCCCCATGCCCGTTGCATTTATGAATACACCCCCCATGAATGGACCGTGCAGGAGGTTAACCCTTAAATAGATTCATGAGATCAATGGATAGCTTCCCCTGAGTGGAGTTGTTAGCATAGCCTGCCCAGGGGCAATAGGGAGCGCCTACTGTTGGCAGCCGTCCAAAAATTCTTCAATCGCCCGATTCTTTAACTGGCAACAGTTCCCGTCCTCAGGTTGTGCTGCCTGTCCGGCGGCGGCAAATAGGCCCACCGAAACAGAGACGGGAACCGAGGCGGGAACCGACGGTTGATGCTGCAGTTGGGCAATTTGCCGCTCTAGGACTTCGATCCGATCCACCAGGGTGCGAATGACCGCCGCTTCAGAGTCGGGTAGCTGACCATGATCAAGGGGACCAGGCTGACTGGAACGATGGACAACTCGGCCGGGCACACCGACCACGGTGCAGTCAGAGGGAACGTCTCTGAGCACTACGGAACCGGCCCCGACGCGAGCGTTGTCACCAATTTGAATATTGCCTAGAACTTTGGCTCCGGCCCCGATCACCACCTGGGTACCGACGGTGGGGTGCCGCTTGCCGATTTCTTTGCCGGTGCCCCCCAGGGTGACCCCCTGATAAATCAAGGCATAATCGCCCACAATGGCGGTTTCACCAATCACCACCCCCATGCCATGGTCAATAAATACCCCCTGACCGATGGTGGCCCCTGGATGGATTTCAATGCCGGTAATGATTCTGGCTACGTGGGAGATGAACCGGGGGATGAAGGGTAATCCCAAATTCCATAGATTATGGGCTAGGCGATAGAGCAGCAGTGCATGGAGGCCTGGATAGCAGAACAGGACTTCTAGCGCATTGCGGGCAGCTGGGTCCCGTTCAAAAACTACTTTGAAATCAGCAAGAAAGGTTCGAAACACGTAGACGTCCTCAAGGGTAGTAGAGCGTTGCTGATGGTTAGGTTGAAATCAGCCCAGGGATGGAATAGGTGTCACAGTAGGCCAGCATGATCACAAAATGATTGAATAAAATCAACAGCAGCCTAATCTATCAAGTCTTTGGCGGGCCAAGTGCAATGTGGAGAAACACTCCCCAATTAGCATACCTCAGGGATAGGGGTTCAATCTGAGGGTAGCCTTAATTCCAGACTAGCTGATGGATGACTAGGACGGGAGTGGGGCGGAGGATCGGCTTTTTCGACTCCACCGTAACCGCCGCTAAATACCAACTAGTGCCGCCCAGTACTGGTGCTGTGCCGGTGCGATCGCACCGGCACAGCCAATACAGGTTTGTGAATAATTTTGTCGTCCAAAAAACTCAGCCATGGTGGATATTGCTGCGTCTCCCTACATTCTGTTTGTGCAACACGGTTGGCATGATACCAATCGGCGGATTCACCGCTTGGGGCATGCCCTGGCAGATGAACAGGCGGAGGTGATTGCCCCCAATTTGGGGCTAATTAAAACCTGGTGGCGGATGGAACCTTTGATTGCCGAGGTGGAACGGGTTGCGATCGCAACCCAACAGCGCCACCCCGATCGCCCCTGGCGCATTGTCGGCCATTCCATGGGCGGCCTAATTTGGCTAGAGCTGCTGCAGCGTCACCCCGAATGGTGGGACCACATTACCTCCGTCAGCTTAGTCAGTTCCCCCGTGGGAGGAGCTGACCTGGGCCGCATGATCGACCCATTTCGCTGGGGCATCGGCATTGCCCGAGATCTAGGCACCGACCGTCGTTCCATCGCTGAACAGCTGGCCCGCTACCTGCCGATACAGACCATTGCCAGCGACTACGATGGCGGCAGCGACGGCACCGTCCCGATCCAATGCTCCCAATTTCGCCATGCCCGCTATATCCAGCTCAGGGGCATTCGCCACGACAATACCAAAGATCACCCGGAGGTCACCGCCGCCATTCGGCAGTTTTGGAGCAGCCTGGTGGAAAAACGACCTGAGAACTTGCCTGAAACCCAGCCCGACAGCTGGCGCGAAAACCAGCCCGACAGTGGGTGCGATCGCTTAGCCCCTGAAGTTGACTATCTAGAAGACACCATCATCGGTAAACTGCAAGCCGTCGACTATCTAGAAGACACCATCATCGGTAAACTGCAAGCAATTGTCGGCATGACTGACGCCCACCGCCGAGACTTTCACCGAGCCACCCTATGGGCCAACCTAGACTACGGTTTGACCCTCCGTACCTGGCGTCATCCCCTGGGCATTCACCATGTGTTTTTAGCCGATGCCCAGCACCGCTGCCGGTATGCTGGATTTGTCGGTTGGCCCGACACCCAGGGGCTATATGCCAACCTGGAGGAGATCTGTCGCCACCATGGCTCGGCCGCCACAGCCCAAGCCTAGCAGGGAGTAACAGCCATTGTTAGCTAAGGCTTTCAGCCCTCCCCTAGGTTGTGAACCATGGGCGAAAAGCTATATTATGCGCTGAGGCTAGATCGAAGTTTATACCGGCTTTCAGTCCCTTCGTTTCTATCCATTTCATTGCTGCCGTATCGCTGTCATTGCCATGTCTCCCATTCAGAGTGCGTCTGGCATAGTCTCCATCCCATCGGTGGAACAGCCTGCTGCCAGTGCGTCTGGCATAGCTTCCATCCCATCGACCGAACGGCCTGCTGCCCCTGAATACCAGACAGCTCCTGAACCAGTTCCGGAGCTGTCCATTGTAGTACCCATGTACTGCGAGGAGTCCAATGTTGACCATTTATTTGAGCGACTAGAAACCGTCGTCGGTGAGTTGGGGGTGACCTACGAAATTATCTGCGTTGATGATGGCAGCAAAGATAGTACACTCCTGCGGCTAATTAGCCACCACCATCGCAATCCTGCCATTAAAGTCGTGGCCCTAGCCCGCAACTTTGGCAAGGAACTGGCCCTCACCGCCGGTTTGGACCATAGCCGAGGGCAGGCGGTGGTGCCCATCGATGCCGACTTACAGGACCCGCCCGAATATATTCAGGCCCTGATGGAACAATGGCGGGCCGGCTACGACGTGGTCTATGCCAAACGCAACAGTCGGTTAGGGGAAACCTGGTTTAAGACATTTTCAGCCAACGGATTTTATCGGGTGATTGGCCGCATGAGTCAAGTGCCCATCCCCCAAGATACGGGCGATTTTCGGCTGATGGACCGGCGGGTGGTAGATGCCCTGAAACAGCTCCCGGAGCGCACCCGATTTATGAAGGGGTTATTTGCCTGGGTGGGCTACCGACAAACCTTTATCACCTATGATCGCGACCCGCGCCACAGTGGCCAAACCAAGTGGAACTACTGGAAGCTCTGGAATTTTGCCCTGGATGGCATCGTATCCTTTAGCTCTACGCCCTTGCGGGTGTGGAGCTATTTAGGATTGATGATTTCTGCTATCTCTTTCGTATATGCGTCGTTTTTAGTGATTCGTACGCTGGTCCTGGGCATTGATCTACCGGGCTATGCATCCCTGATGGTAGCTATTTTATTTTTGGGCGGTATTCAGCTAGTGAGCCTTGGCATCATAGGTGAATATTTGGGTCGGGTCTATGAGGAAGTCAAGCAACGACCGCTGTACTTAGTGCGGGAGTTTTATGGGGGCCAGGCAAAATAATGCAGATGAGTCTTCTTCCCCCTTCCCCCAGGGGGGCTGGGGGGAATCTACAATCCATGGAGTTATGGAATCATCCCCCTCGGTCCCCTTTTAAAAAGGGGGATGATTCCATGGAGTTGGATTTTATTTACGCTAAAAAGCTGGGGAAGTCTTCGATCCTTTTGCCCATGGGGGATTCCCTCGATACATGGCTAAGATAAAGCGCTCCATTTTCATCATTGTTCTGGGGGGGATTGTTGCCACGGCCATCGCCATGGTCTCTCTGGGGGGCATTGACCCAGGGTGGTTGCAGACTACCCTAGACCGGGCAGGCATTTGGGGACCGCTGATCTATATTGGAATTTACACAGTGGCGACGGTGTTGGTGCTGCCGTCAACGGTGTTAAACCTGGCGGGGGGTGCCCTGTTTGGCCCTTGGCTCGGGTCGTTGTGGACCACGATTGGAGCCCTAGTGGCTGCCATTGTCGCCTTTGGGTTTACCCGCACCATTGGTCGGGAGCTAGTGGCTAAGCGGTTGGCGGGTCATTGGCAAACCCTCGATGCGGAAATTCGCCAGGGCGGCATGGTGTATATCTTCTCCATTCGCCTGTTGCCGGTGATTCCCTATGGACTGGTCAATTTTGCCGCCGGTCTTACGGCCATTAGTTGGAAAGACTATGTGGTGGGGACCGCCCTGGGCACACTCCCAGGGGTATTACCTTTTGTGCTGTTGGGTAGTTCTGGCCTCACCCTGTCCCAAACGGGGGACCTGCTGCCTCTGGTGGTGGCCTTGACCTTAATTGGTCTGTTGGTGGGTGGGGCCACCTGGTATCGACGGCGGCACTCTCTGCCAGACAGCCTGCCTGACAGCCTGTCTGACGGCCTACCTATCCCCCCAGACCGCGACGAAAACCGCATCCCTTGAAGGAGATTTCCTGTGTTACCACCTCCCAATGCTACTAGCCCCATGGGCACACCGCCAAAGCCCTTTGCCTCGATGCGGCTGGAATGGATATTGTTGGCGGCGGTTGCGATCGCAGGTTTCATCCGCATGCTCTACATCGGCGTAAGAGAGCTATGGTACGACGAAGTCTTGTCCCTATTACTATCCACCACTCTCCGCACCGGCTATGTGGATCCCCCCGACACCCCCATTGCTCTAGCCAGCTACGGTGCGCTGTTACAGCTGCCCCCCTTCAGCGGCGTCACCGACTTTATCGCCGCCATCAAACCTTTGCTCCAGGGCCTGGTGGGTCGAGAACCCCATCCCCCCCTGTTCTTCCTTTCCCAATACCTGTGGTTACTCCTCACTGGTAACCAGGAAATCTCCTTGCGCAGCCTAAACCTGTTGCTCAGCCTCGGGGCCATCCTCGGAGCCTATGGCATGGGCAAGGCCCTCTTCCACCATCGGGGCGGACTTTTATTAGCTGCCCTATTGGGCCTAAATCCCTTCTTCTGGTTTCATTCCCTCAACATGCGCATGTATTGTCCAACTGTTTTGTGGGTCACCCTGGGGGGGTGGGCCGTATTACAGCTATGCTATCAGCGTCCGTCTCGCCCCATGCGACTGCTGTGGTATCTGCTCTTAACCCTCGCCATCACAGGGGGGATATTAACCTACTATCTCTCTGCCCTATGGTTTTTTGCCCTCGGGGGCGTGATTTTAATCAAAGACCGCAAGCACTGGTGGCACTATGGCCTCTTGGCCCTCGGGGCCGCCGGATTAGCCGCCCCCTGGTTTTATTGGGGACTGCCCCAACAGCTCAGAAATGTTGATCTAAAACGCTTCGCAACCGACAAGAGTTTCCTAGAAACCATCCCCCACCATATCCAAGGTGTACTGGAAGTATTAGGCATTCAGCTACTGGTGGGAGATTGGGCAACCAGCCTCCCACCAGGGATTGTGTTGGCCATAGGAGCATTGGTGTTCCTGGGGCTAGCTGCTATCATCTGGCATCTGGGATGTTTGTTGCGCCAAGAGTCTCCTGCACTGCTAGTAACGGTTCTAGTGTTGGCGTGTTTACCCCTGTTGTTAATGCTGGCTTACGATATCTTTTCAGGTAAGTCCACCCTAGCCTGGGGCTTTGGCCGCAGTGCAGTTTTTATCTTGCCGGGGCTGTTGTTATTGGTCACCGCCTGGGTGATGAACCTATCTATCACCTGGCAGAAGCCCATGGTACTAGCCATATTGTTACTGTACCTTGGGTTGAATATGGCCGATATGGCTGGCCGCAATCGCCAGATGTTCCACCAGATTGCAGCGGCCAGTGCCGCGTCAGATTCCACCCTAATTGCCATGAACTCCAAAGCCTGGGGCCATGTGCTGCGGCTGGTGTATTACTTGCCCCAGGATACTCCGGTAAAGTTGTTGGCAACAAACCCGACCATGTTACCAAAAGCATTGGAGACTCTATTGTCTGATCCGAGTGAATCCTATGATCAGGTGCTGTGGTTAGAGGCGGAAAGGCCAGTTTGGAAAGCTCCAACGGAGTCTGAGGCAAAGACAATTCGGGATGATGTTGAGCGGCTTTTAACTGCCCAGTATGGGTCGGTGGAGCAGCGTCAATTGGTAGGCACCATGGATTTGGATCGATTTAGGTTAGGTATTTATCAGAAAGGGGCGTAGCAGCTGGATTTTGAAAGGGTTATGGTCAACCCTAAACATCTTCTAACATCGAAAGCTGTTCTCCCTGTTGTCGTTCATAGAACACTTCTTCCACATCACCCCGCCGAAATAACGGTTGCTGCTGGCGCTTCGACAACCGATGTTCCAAACCAGCTTTAATCAACAGATCCAACACATCCTTCTTCCGCTGGCCAAACATTGTCGCCGCATCCTGGAGACGAATCCACTGCTGACGGAACAGGTCCAAAATTTTCTCCTCCGGCTCTTGCTGAATGCGGGTCAGCAGAAGCTTAGCCAAAAGCCAGCAAGCCTTAGTATCCGCCTCCGCCCGGTGGGACACCCCCACATCAAAGTTAAAATGCTTCACCAGGTTAGGCAAACTGCGGGACGGCAGATCCGCCAACATTAACCGGGACAGCAGCACCGTACAAAACCGATGGCTGGGGGGACGATAGTAATGCACATCCAGCCGCTTATACTCAGACTGAAGAAAGCCGTAGTCAAAATCCAGGTTGTGGGCCGTGAGGATATCTTGACGTAGCAGGGGTTCATAGTCGGCCCAAATATCCTCAGGGTAGGGGGCCTGACTCACCATGGCGGTGGTAATACCCGTGATTTTAGTAATGAAGGGGGGGACCTTACCCATGGGGTTCAGCAGGGAGGTTTTTTGCTGCAAAATACCCTCAGCCAGGTTGGCCTTGATGACGGAAACCTCTATGACGCTTGACTTATAGGCGATGGAACCGGTAGTTTCAACATCCACAACGGTGAGGGTAGACTCGCTCACCCGCTGGTAAAAGGCCAGCAGCTGTTTAGATAAAAGGGAAGATTGGCCCTGATATTTTTTCCCCGGTGGGTTGTGGACAGTGGCCATGGTGGGTGGCAAGGACAGCGTCGTTATTGTAGCGCTTGGCGTTCAGCAAATTCGCGTTAGGCAATACTCTTCACTTGATACAGCGCTTCAATCGGTATCTGTAAACCAATGCTGTGGAACGTGACTTGGAATTTATCACCTTGGTCAAGAGCTGCCGTAGTGGGAAACAAGGGTGCCAAAAAATTAGGGGCACCCCCAAGGGATGCCCCTACATTGCGATCATTTAACCAACATATTGCCCAATCCTGGCATCCCCCAAGGGGATGCTTCTACATGGTGCGAACAGACGCCTTCCCATCAATCACTTCGCCGATGAGCACTTCATCCACCACACCTACAAACAACCCATTCTCCAGCACCCCTGGAATGTTGTTAATAGTCTTCTCCAGCTCAGCTGGATCATCAATCCCCGCCATGGTCACATCCAGCACCATGTTCCCCTGATCTGTAATCACCGGACCATCCTTCTTAATCCCCATGCGCAGCTCAGGTTTTCCGCCCAACGCCTCAAGGGCACGGGTCACCGGAGTCACCGCCATGGGCAGCACTTCCACCGGCAACGCAAAGGTAGACCCCAGCTTATCCACCAGCTTGGAGCTATCCACCACCACAATAAAGCGCGCAGCCAAACTATCTACCACCTTCTCGCGAGTGTGGGCCGCACCACCACCCTTAATCAAATTCTGCTGAGGATCCACTTCATCCGCACCATCAATGGCAATGTCAATGCGGGGCGCTTCATCCAGTGTGGTTAGCGGAATACCATGTTTTTTCGCCAATACAGACGCCTGAAATGACGTGGGAATTCCCACAACGTCAGTAATTTCGCCAGCGGCCAACCGCTCGCCAATAAACTGAATCGCAAAAGCTGTGGTGGAACCCGTGCCCAGACCCACAATCGAGCCAGACTTTACCTGGGCGGCGGCGGCGCGACCCACTTCCTGCTTCATTAACTTAACCGGGTCCATATCTGCCATGGTGTGGATAACTCCTCTAATCGTCTTATATAAAGCAGCATTGCTGAGACCTGCCTAAACCAGCCTGAAAAGGATCAACCCCGATCTCAAGCAATAGCTTATGGCTCCATCAGCAACAGCTCATCTTCGGTATCTAGCATGACGGATATCGGGTCAGCTGCATAGATAACAGGGTGAACAAATACGGTCATTGTCCATTGAGAGGATAAATCGATCTGACCAAAGAACCATAATTCGTTGGCGTTCTCTATTCCCTCTGGGAAGGCTATGCCAACGACTCCGCTCAGCTAACACCTACCATAGTCCAGGATCTTTTAGATGCATTTATCCGGATAATGATCATTGTCAAAGTAAACTACAAACTTGGTTGATAAATGTCAGTAAGTGCCTAGAATTATGGCAATTTAATTATCATTAAAAAACTCAGGGATGCTCGCTGTTTATAGGATTTACGCCTTTGAATTCTAGAATTAAGTAGAACAGACGTGCTTGAATATGGCCCTTCAGGGTACGTCCGTTAGGCGTCAGATTCGCTTCCATATAGTTAGCATTTAGTTAAATAATCGTAGTTCGAACGACCTACATTCACCCCTAGATGCGCCGACACAATTAGGTAGCACCATGATTTTTTTACTTGATTCCCTAACCCTTCCCCGTCGATTACTACGCTGGGTTTTAGCTCCCTTGGCCTGCTTGCTCGTCGTCGTTCCCACCTATGCCATGCCTCAGGAACTCACCCTGAGTCAAAAAGTTGTCATTATGGAACAGAGGCTGGAAGCAGACTACGAAACCTATTTTGGTGAAGACCTGGCTGAGGTGACCCAAACTTCTGAAGAAATGGCAGCAACCTTGGCTCGTCTGAGTGAAGAAACTGGCACGACCCCCGCAATTTTATGGGCCATTCCCCGCTCGGACCATCTGCACTTAGTATTGCTGACCCCCAATGGTGAGCCCATTGTCCGGGACCTGTATGATGTGCCAAAGGACCTGTTAGAGAAAACCACCGAACAGTTTCATCGCCACATTAGCCGTCCCTCGAATAACGCCTATATGCCTGCCGCTCGCCAGCTGCACGATTGGCTGATTGCCCCCTATGAAGACGAGTTTCTAAAACCGGCCGGGATTGACACCCTCCTGGTCTGTGCCGGTGATGGTCTCAGGGGTCTGGCCCTACCCGCCCTCCATGACGGTGAGCAGTTTTTGGTGGAAAAATATAGCCTAACCAGCATTCCAGCTTTTAACTTGATCGATGCCAACTATGAGGCCATTGAGCTAAGTAAATTGCTAGCCGTGGGGGCTTCTGAGTTTACGGATCTGGCTCCCTTGCCTGCGGTCCCGGTGGAGCTGTCGAATATTGCTTGGCAGTTGAGAACCGCTGAGGAGACGGACCGCGATTGGGAAGGTCGCTCTCTGCTTAACCAAACCTTTACCTTAGAAAATTTCAATGCCCTCCTAGGTCGCCAGTCCTATGACATCGTGCATTTGGCCACCCATGCCGAGTTCAAACCCGGTAGGCCAGACAATTCCTACATTCAGTTCTGGGACCAGCGGCTTACCCTGGCAGAGATGCATACGCTCGATTGGCAACTGCCGAACCTGGAGCTACTGGTGCTGAGTGCCTGTGAAACAGCCGTGGGAGACAGCAATGCCGAACTCGGTTTTGCTGGATTGGCCTTGAGGGCGGGGGTTAAATCCGCCGTGGCCAGTCTATGGGATGTGAGTGATGGGGGCACCCTGGCCCTGATGAGCGAGTTTTATCACCAGCTGCCCCAAACTACCACCAAGGCTGCAGCTCTCCGCCAGGCCCAGCTAAATCTGCTCAGAGATGATACCCAGGCCATTGATCTCAGTCAATGGCAAAAGTCAGTTGGCACTGATCTGGGCGCCCAGATTGGCACCGATATTGACTCCCTATCCCATCCCTTCTACTGGGCCGGATTTACCCTGCTCAGTAGCCCATGGTAATTTTGGCAGTGCCCTAGGGCTCAATTCCTCACCTTGGGGCAGGCCGGGGCCGCACTGGTCACCGCACAGTCCTGGAGACAGGGCTGTCGGTAAGCATCTTCTGTTTCCAAGGGCGGGGGCACCTGGCCAAACACCATGTCGCAGCTGAGATCTTCAAAGTTGGGCGTCATGGTCAGGGGAATGCCAAACTTTTCTGTAAAAAACTCCTGGGTGGGAAGTTTGCACATGTTGATGCACATGCCTACACAGCCACTTTGTTCTAAGTAGCGACACTTTTTAATGTGGACATTACTCTTCTGCTGGCGGGTTTCCCCAGTGGAGGTGGTGATTTCAGTGGACTGTACTTCACAGGGGCCCACCAGCCATTCAAATAGCTGGCTGGCAAACCAGGCGTTGAGTTCACACACCAGCTGGGTGGGAGAGAAAAACGTGCGGATGCCCCACAGGACAGGGGCTGGCACCAGGGATTGTAAAACGACGGCCACCAGCTGTTGCTGTTGTTGGGAGTTGCGCCCTCGCATAATCTTTTCTGAGAGTTCCACAAAGCCGTCATAGCCAGGTCGGTTGCTGCGTTCGCCGACGGCATGGGACATTTTGGAGGCAAACAGACGGATAAATAGCTGGTCAAAAAAGGAATCGTGATAGGTCGTTTTTTCCACCGTTGGCAGTTGAGGATCGGATAGGTGTGTCTAGTAGTAAGCCTAATATAAACCCTGGTCATAATGAGTTTTTGCCCTGATCTGTCGATGTGGCAACCGATGGGGCAACCTCTACCACTGGGCCAACATCGACAGATGGGGCCCCTGGATTATTGACCACGAGGTACTTCACCCCCAGGTAAATGACCACCATGGCCAGCCATAGGGTGGATGTAAGCTGACGCATCTGATTGGCCTGCCATAGGGTAATCAGACCGAGGGCAATGCCATTGGCCAGCAAGACGGGCCAGCGGGCTTGAAAGGGAAACGGTCTAATGGGTTCTGGGCTCTGGGGATAGAGTTGACTTTGGGCGGTGGTGTTGAAAAATAGCTGACTGATGAGAAATATCACCATGCCTAGGGCCAGGTTTTGCCAGACTAGGTAAAACCCCACCAGCTCAATCACGATGGTGATTAAGGTAATGCTATAGAACTTCACCACCCGGCGGTCCGCCAGGGAAAGTTGATGGACATGGTCTAAATCAACCCAGGCCATACGTCCCTGGTCGATGCACACCAGGATCAGGGCGATCGCAACCCTGGCACTCCCCGTCAGGTTGGCCGTTGGAAACAGCAGATAGTGCCAACCGATGCCCCCAGCGGCTAGCCCAAACAGGGCCATGATCGCTCGGGTGGGCCAGGGTCCTAGAGCAGTGTGCATTGCCCTTGGTGACGTAGGAGATGATCGCACAGTACCAGGGCCATCATGGCCTCCACCATGGGTACCGCTCTGGGCAACACGCAGGGGTCATGGCGGCCACGTCCGGACAGGGTGGTTTCATTGCCCTGCTGGTCTACGGTTTTTTGTTCTTTGAGGATGGTGGCGGTGGGTTTAAAGGCCACCCGGATAATAATATTCTCGCCGTTGGAGATGCCCCCCTGGGTGCCGCCGGAACGGTTGGTGCGGGTGCGGATGTTGCCGCTTTCGTCGGTGTAAAACTCGTCGTTGTGCTGGCTGCCGGTGAGGAAGGTACCGGCAAAGCCGGAGCCCAGTTCAAAGCCCTTACTGGCGGGTAAGGACATCATGCCCTTGGCCAGGTCGGCTTCTAGTTTATCAAACACGGGGGAGCCTAATCCTTTGGGTACTTTGCGGGCTACGCATTCCACCACACCGCCAATGGAGTCGCCATCTTTGCGCACCTGGTCGATGCGGGCGATCATTTCGTCGGCAAAGTCGGGGTTGGGACACCGGACGATGGTGCTTTCTACCTGTTCCAGGGTGACGCTATCGGGGTCGATGGGGGCTTCCATGTCCTGGATGCGTTTGACGTAGCCAATGATTTCAACACCGGCGACCTGGTGGAGGATTTTTTTTGCGATCGCACCCGCCGCTACCCGACCAATGGTTTCCCGCGCCGAGGACCGGCCACCGCCCTGGTAGTTGCGAATGCCATACTTCGCATCGTAGGTGGCATCCGCATGGGAAGGTCGATACTTGGTGGCCATTTCCCCATAGTCTTGGGGCCGCTGATCCTGATTGCGCACCAGAATCGTAATGGGTGTTCCCAGGGTCTTACCCTGGAATACCCCCGATACAATTTCGCAGGTATCCGTTTCCTTGCGCGGCGTCGTAATCTTGCTCTGCCCCGGTCGCCGTCGGTCCAAATCCACCTGGATCTCCTCAGCAGAAATATCTAATTGCGGTGGACATCCATCAATCACAACACCAACACCACCGCCGTGGGATTCGCCAAACGTAGTAATGCGGAATAAGTGGCCGAAGGTATTGCCCATAGGTTTTGCGTAAGGGTGGTGGAGAGCTTTCCAATCCTACCGTAGGACGTGGGCAAAGGGGAGCGGAGGGAGTAGGGACAGGGGGCAGGGGAGCCATAAACCCACAAAAGCCTTCTGGCGTGAAACACCCAGAAGGCTTTTGTGCTTAATCTAATTCACTGATATCAAAGAGTGATGCAGGTGCGCTGGGGCATATGCCTAATAGCTCCCTTGCCCCCTAACCCGGGGACAAAGCCCAAAATTAACGCAATCGCCAATAATCCACCACATTCATATCGTGGGTCATTTTCATGTGGTTGCGGGGGTTAACGGCCTCGCCCCTGTAGTAAATGCCGTAATGCAGATGGGGGCCGGAGGAACGACCGGTGTTACCTAAGTAACCAATCACATCGCCGCGCTTGACCTTGACTCCAGACTCCACAGCCAGCTTTGACATGTGGGCGTATAGAGTTTCATAGCCATAACCATGCTTGATAGTGACGGAGTTGCCATAACCACCGTAATATTCGGCACGGTCCACTAAACCATCGGCGGTAGCAAAAATTGGTGACCCGTAGGGACCGGCAAAATCAGTACCTTCGTGGGTCTCATAGGCGTAGCCCCCAAACGGGTTGCGCCTGATGCCAAACTCTGACGAAATATCCAGAGGTCCCCCAACGGGTAATCCATCCGGATAAGCCGCAACCTCTGCTTCCTCAGCGGCCAAGGTTTGCTCTAGGGCGGGCTTAATACTGGCGTCTACCACTTCACTTAACTGGGGTAGTTTGGTCTTGGCCTTTTCATATAGCTCCAGACCGCTGGCCACCACCGCCTCACCACCCTGGGGAACATTGTTATCTAGATCAACATTTTGCTGATCCTGGTTATCCGGCAAACCAGCCCGTTCCTTTAGATTCTCAATTTCTGAATCGAGGGTATTGAGTTCGGTGAGGACTTCATGGGCCTGATCCGTTAGCTGACGGTTTTCATCGGCCAGTTGAACATTACTCTGAAACAGGGAGAAGATGACTGCCCCTAGCCAACCCAGCGGTACACCGAGAAGAACAACCGCAGCGATTACTCCAGCAAGGGGGCTAAAAGTAACGGTGACCGGGGTTTGGCCAGAACGCGTAACTAGAACTGTGTAACTTTTCAGCAATCGCCGACGCATAGACACCAAGCTTAAGCGCTTAACCCAATCAACATCAGCTATTTAACCAATGTCGTGGGACGCTAACCCAATCCGTATATTAGACAGCCTGATTATACGGGGATCACATCGAACAAATGAGAAATAATTTGAAGAAACGTATAAAGTTCGCCAAAAACATAAGTAAAACTTAATTGTTAATCGTATGAACATAACTTTATTTGTCCGGACTAACGTTCATTGTCTTGGGGAATCCGGGCACCCTAAAGTTTTTTGCGATACCGTAAGTACTCAGTCACAATGTCAAGGGTTACTAGTATTTTTACGGATAAATGTCAGACACCATCACTTGGTTGGACGTAAACAGTTGGCAATTTAACCTGGCCGGACGCTGCATTTTGGTAGATCCATGGCTGGTGGGGGACTTGGTGTTTGGCAATGCTAGCTGGCTCATTCGCGGTATTAGACCCCAGCCCGTAGCCATTCCCCCCCAGATCGACCTGTTGCTCCTCTCCCAGGGCTTAGCGGACCATGCCAACCCAGCAACCTTGGAGAGCTTGGACAAATCCATTCCCGTGGTTGCTTCAGCCGCTGGGGCCAAGGTTGCCACGGACAAAGGATTCACTGACGTTACCCAGCTAGTACCGGGTCAGAGCCATCGGCTCGGGGACGACCTGCTCATCGAAGCCTTGCCAGGGGCTCCCGTTGGTCCCCTCGCCAAGGAGAATGCTTACATTGTGACGGTGTTAACTACGGGCCTAAGGCTCTACTATGAACCCCACGGCTATCCCGACAGCGACCTAGCTAGTCGTCCTCCGGTGGATGTGGCGATTACCCCCTGCGTCAGTCTGGTGTTGCCGGTTCTCGGTCCTGTCATTCGTGGTGGTGAGGGCGCGTTAGAACTGGCCCAAAAGTCTAAGCCCCAATGGCTGTTACCCACCGCCGATGGTGGAGATGTCACCTATGACGGCCTGATTGCTAAATTCTTGACCGCCACGGGAGGCGTGGATGCGGTGCGATCGCAACTAACCCAAGCCAACCTCCCCACCCAAGTCAAAACCCTCCGCCCCATGGAAACCCTCACCCTGGACCTACAACCCCAAACCATTCCCACTTAAACAACTCCCCCTTTCTCTCTCTTCCCCCCCTGCCTCTTAAATCCCCGTCTCTCCTTCTCTTTACCCATCTCCTGTCTCCCCTTCCCCCTTTCTCCCTTTCCCTCCTGCTCCCTGCATGCCCATCACCATCAAATTTCAAAAACTCACCCCCACCGCCATCATCCCCACCTACGCCCACCCCGGCGATGCCGGAGCCGATCTAGTCGCCATCAACCATCACAGCTTGGCCCCCATGCAGCGACTAGCCATCCCCACGGGCTTGTCCACCGAAATTCCCCCAGGCTACGAAATGCAAGTCCGGCCCAAAAGCAGTCTGGCTCTCAATTACGGAATTACCGTTCTCAACACCCCCGGCACCATTGATGCAGGCTATCGCGGTGAGATTAAAGTAATTTTGATCAATTTAGGCCAAGAGCCATTTGAAATCGCCCCAGGACAGCGCATCGCCCAGATCGTTATCGCCCCCGTGACGTGGGCAGAATTTGTCACCACCGAACAGCTCAGTGAGTCCCAGCGGGGAACAGGTGGCTTTGGCTCTACCGGAAAAACCTATTAAAAGTCATCTTAAAAATCATCCAACACATCTGGATCAATGTCCCCATCCTCAAGGATGTCGGATATCGAAGCTGGGTTGGTATCCTGAGTAGTCGCCGCAGCATCCGCTGAACTAGGTTTAGGGGGGGTGATTTTGTCCACTATCGCCTCAGGAGACATCGGTGCAGTCCCCTGGGCTCCATAACCGTTGGCCCCTGGGCCATGGCCTGCCAAAGGGGCAGGACTTCCCCCCAAGGATTCACTTAGCTTTGGGCCATAAGCTTCCCCCGCGAGAAAATGTCGCCGGATTTGAAAGATTCGAAACTCCAGCTCATCGATGGCATTGCGGGCCAGCACCTGGGCCTCTTCCTTAGATACCTGATCTTCATAGGCCCAGGGTAGATAATAGGCCTTGAGCGCCCGGATCACCGACTCTCGCATATTCACCATTTTGTTATCCCGCAGGTGATTAACAATCCGGCCTTCAATCGTTTCAGGATCGGAACTAATGCTAAAGGAGACCCGCTTGCTGGTGGTGGGTGATTCTGGTTCTTGGGAACTTTTCTTTTTAACCATGACTCCTCCCAGCGGTGATCTTTTGGAACTTGAGTGCCAGCCACTTGGCTCCACCATAGCAGTCACTGAAGCGGAGCTGATCAATCTCTGAATCGATCTCCAAATTGGCCGCCACTTCGTTCTGTAAATCTTCTAACCAGTTGACGGTGCAAAATGTCGTTCTCTCTTCAAAGTACTCCTCTAACCGTTCCCGCAGTTGAATCGCTGTCCCACCACTAATGAGAACTTCATAGTTGGGGACACTGACCGAGGCTAACCATTCATTGAGGCGGTATTGCACCAGCTCCCAATAATAGGCCGTGGCTTTTTCGCGGCGTTCTGCCAAGGAGTAGCCTTTTTTAGGTCGATTGGGAAAGACGACACGGGCAGCGTTACTAATCAGGGCGTCGTAGAGAAATGGATCGTCAGAGTTGCAGGGCAGGTCTTGGGCCACGGCCTTGAGCAGCTGCTGATAGCCCAATCTCTCCGTGCTGCTAGGCTCCCCCTGGGGTGGTCGGCCCCCGTTAAAGAGCAAAAAGCTCAGATCGCGGTGGCCAAACATGAGCACGACAAAGGTTTTGTTGCCCCGTTCCTTTTGTTGCGATCGCTGCACCTTCCTCCACTGCACCAGCCCCGCCGCCTCGGGCAGCACCTTAACATTGCCAAAGTCCAGAAAAATATCCTTACCCCGATAGGTAAACATCTTATGCCCCAGGATCTCAGCAGTGAGGGCCCTATAGTCAGCCAGATACTCATTAAACGGCAGGGCAATCCCCACATCCAGCGTCAGCCGCTCCAGCTCATGCCGATGGGCAAACTCACCGATCACCCCCAGGGCACGAATATGGGCCAGGGCACTTTTAGGTAGGCTACTGGTGGCTTTATTGGGACGTCCCTGGGCATCAATTCCTAGGGCATAGGCGGGCGTTTCCGGATCGAGCTGCAGGTAACCGACCGATTCCAAGCCAGAACCCAATTGCTCCCCCTGGGCTTCAATGATCATCAGCTCAGAGGGGGGCATATCCGCCACCAAGGGAGGGCACTGGTAGGAGTAAAACCGTTCTCCGTCATTGAGAACCGCCTTTGTACCAGAGCTACCTAAATCGATAAAGCATTGATATTTAGCCATGGGGATATGGGCCGGGCCCTGCCAAGTAGTACTTTAGTACGTTTATTCTAGTGAATACAGTCTAATGCAGTGGGCATTAACCACATCATCGCAGAGGATACGTTTTGCAGATTGCCCTCCTATGGATACCCTCCTATATATAGGAGATGTATCCATATAGGAATCGTTAACGGCCAGGAAAACCGAGTGCCATACTAGCAGAAGTTTAGACTAAACACTATATGTAGCGTCCACACTAAACTAGAAGCAGCATTTCAACTGATTAGAATTGCTTGGCCCATGGAAGTATTCGTATATCACCGCCGGCACGGGCCACCTGTTTAGCAACAGTGTTATTACCTTCAAAGTTTTCGGTCAATACGGTTAGCCCCTGGGTCAGATCCACCTCAAGGGTATTTAAATCCACCGTTTCCTGCTAATCGGGTCCTAGTTCTGAGCTGGCCGTAATATCGCTTTCAGCTGTTAACAACAGGCGATAGTCAGTGCCGAGTAAACTCTGGGCATTCACGATCACTTGTCCGCCAAAACTTTTTTCCGCGTTGGCGGTGATGTCACTGTTTTCCAGAGCAATCAGGAACTTTGTGTCGATCAAAATGTTACCTTCACCCAGTGGTTTTTAACCGAGGATGAGAGTCCATTTTTTAGCGTGTTGTTGGATAGTGAGAATCGGGATATTGTTGATTTGAGATGGTTGATTTGAGTGGGATATAGAGTTCCTCTGCATCGTGTTTTGCTTAGGCCAAAGTTCTAACGGGTTTGTAGCGAAACGAAGTCGAGATTTTCGTTGAACTTAGCCCGGCAATCAACGATCTCCATCACTATACTGTTATTGCTATTTCGTGAACGTTTGCGATGTTTTGTGATTAATCTCATTGAGTCGTAACGAATACCCATACAACTTCAAGCTAGTCCGCCTTTTCCCTAGGATAGAATTTCAGGACTGTTAACGCGGAGAGGGTTTTTCATGAGTGCAGAATACGGTTTGGGGACAAAATGTTTACACGCAGGCCAAACTCCCGACCCCACCACCATGGCTCGTGCCGTGCCCGTCTACCGCACCACGGCCTATGCCTTTCGGGATACGGAGCACGCCGCTAACCTATTCGCCCTCAAAGAATTGGGCAATATTTATACGCGGTTGATGAACCCCACCCACGATGTTTTGGAAAAACGGGTGGCGGCATTAGAAGGGGGTGCGGCTGCCCTGGCGGTGGCTTCGGGTACGAGCGCCATTTTCTATAGTGTGATCAATATTTGCCAGGCGGGGGATGAAATTGTTTCTGCCAATACCCTGTATGGTGGCACCTACACCATGTTCAAAGATATCTTGCCCCAGTTTGGGATCAAGGTAAATTTGGTTGATCCTCGCGATCCTGAGAATTTTCGGGCGGCCATCACGGATAACACTAAGTTAGTGTTTTGTGAAACCGTGAGTAATCCGGGGTTGGAGGTGTCGGATTTGGCTGCGATCGCAACCATCGCCCACGACCATGGCATCCCCCTGGTGGTCGATAGCACCTTCACCACCCCCTATCTCATTCGCCCCATAGAGCATGGTGCCGACATCGTTGTGCATTCCCTAACTAAATGGATGGGGGGCCATGGCACTGGTATTGGCGGCATCATGGTTGACTCCGGCAAATTTGACTGGACCTCCGGCAAGTTCCCCCTGATGAGTGAGCCGGACGCCAGCTACCATGGCCTCCGATTTGCCCATGATCTGGGCCCCTTAGCCCCCATCGCCTATGCCCTGCGGATGCGCCTGGTGCCCTTGCGAAACCTGGGAGCCTGTATCTCCCCAGACAATGCTTGGATCTTTCTGCAAGGTATTGAAACCCTGCATTTACGCATGCAGCGCCATTGCGAAAATGCCATGGCGGTGGCCCAGTTCTTACAACAGCATCCAGCCGTAGAGTGGGTTCGTTACCCTGGCCTAGAAACCGATCAGGCCCACACCGTCGCCCAGCGCTATTTGAAAAAGGGCTTTGGAGCCATGGTGGTCTTTGGCATTAAGGGCGGGGCTGATGCCGGTAAGAAATTTATCGAACAGCTCGGGTTGTTCTCTCACCTGGCCAATGTGGGCGATGCTAAGAGCTTAGCCATTCACCCGTCATCCACCACCCATTCGCAACTGTCCGAGGCCGACTTAGCCAGTGCAGGGATTGCCCCTGAACTGATCCGTTTGGCCATCGGGATTGAAGATGTGGATGATATTATTGGTGACCTCAAACAGGCTTTAGTAGCTTAGTAGTTGAAGACCTCCAGGCCTTCTCCCACACCGGTTAAAAAAGAGCAATCCCCTAGGGGCAATCCCTAGGGGGTGTCCTGCAATATCGAGGACAGGTAACCAGAATTTCCAACTTTCTCTCACCCCTGATCTAATGACTATTGGCCCAGTCCAAACCCAGTTTTTTCACCTCAACCAACCCTTTCCCTTAGAGTCAGGAGAATCCTTTGACTCAATCACCCTAGCCTATGAAACCTATGGCACCCTCAACCGCGATGGCAGCAATGCCATTCTGGTGCTACATGCCCTCACTGGCAGTCAGCATGCCGCTGGCATCAACGAGTCAGTGGCTGGCGTCGGTTCACTTTGGACCGATGAATGTGTGGTCGGCTGGTGGGACACCTTTATTGGACCAGGTCTGGCACTGGATACGGAACAGTATTTTATTATCTGTGCCAATTATCTCGGGAGTTGCTATGGGTCTACCGGTCCCCGCTCCACCCATCCCCTGACCGGCAAACCCTACGGCAGCCAGTTTCCCCAGGTGAGTGCCTGGGATGTGGTCCGCAGTCAGCTCTGTTTGTTGGACTCCTTGGGTATTGATTGCCTGCACGCCGTCATTGGCGGGTCATTGGGGGGCATGCTATCGATGTTATTGGCCACCCGCTATCCCCAGCGAGTGAAGAAGGTATTGGCCATTGCCACGGGGTTGCAAACCACCGTGTTGCATCGCGTACATAACTTTGAGCAAATTCTAGCCATTTGGAACGATCCTAAGTTTCAAGGGGGCGATTATTACGAATCGGAAGCTCCTAAGGATGGATTATTATTAGCGCGGATTATCTCCCATAAGACCTTTGTGTCCCTATCGGTGATGGCAAAACGGGCTAAGCAAGAAATTATTGTCAAACAACCTATTGGACATTCCTACAAACTGTCTAACCCAATTGAATCCTACATGTTTTACCAGGGAAAGAAGTTTGCAGAGCGCTTTGATGCCAATAGCTATCTGCGGATTATGGACATTTGGCAGCGATTTAGTTTAAATACCCAGCAGCCTGACCTATTTAAAGACTGTGGCCATCAGGAGTATTTAATTTTTAGCGTTGATTCTGACGTTTGTTTTTACCCAGAAGAACAAACGGCCATTGTCCAAGCATTAGAAGTGGCCCAGATGAATGTGAAACATATTACGGTCCACTCGGATAAAGGCCATGACTCGTTTTTGTTGGAGCCCGATCTCTATGCGCCGTATATTCATTTTATCTTGGGATAAAAGAGAATGAGGTAAAGAGAGTCAGGAATCTAACCTTCCCAGTGTCAGAACCACGCTAGTATCCTGTGAATGGGTTCGACTAGACCCAGTCGGCAGGATTCTGTAAGCACGTTGGACAGGTTATGACAGGCGACAACCAGCTCAATCCCATTACCTACATTCCTGATTTATCGCCTTCGGCGGCGGTGCATCAAGATCATTTTATTGTGTGTGGCTTAGGTAGTTTGGGTCAGCAAATTATTGTCAATTTGACTAAGTTTAGTTTTGACTCATTTGAGGTCCACATTGCGGGCATCAATCGCCACCCGGTGACGGAATGGGAGGTGGATAATCTGTCCAATATGCTGAGTCAGCCGCCAATTATTGGGGACTGTTGTCGCGATCGCATCCTCCAAGAAGCGGGCATTGATCGCTGCCGCGCCGTAATCATTGTCACCAGCGATGAAAGTATCAATGTGCAAACGGCCATTGCCGTCCGCCGGTTAAACCCCAAGGTACACATCGTCGTGCGGTCATCACGCCAGGGCTTAAACCGGTTATTGAGTCGTCAGCTGGGACAGTTTGTCGCCCTAGACGCCACGGAACTACCCGCCATGACCTTTGCCCTGGCGGGTCTAGAGGACAACACCCGCAGCATCTTTAATATCGATACGCTGCAGTTTCGGGTGGTGGAGCGGCAAATCACCCAGCAGGACCCCCAGTATTGCAATCTGCCGGTACATCAGCTGCATCGGCAACATGTGCGCCTGCTCAACCTAAAACCCTTTAATAATCCCCATCAACCCATTGGCTGGGCGACAACAGCCTCGTCCATGTTCCACCGCTGGCAGCCCCATGTGCGGGTACAGGCGGGGGACCAGGTGGCCTATGTAGAGGTCAAAACCCTCAGCCATAGTCAGATTATCAACCAGCCTAAACGGGCCAATGCCTGGAGTAATCTGCTCCAGGGGATTGGCGATGTGATTGACGGTGAGTGGCGACGGCGGCTGCGGGCTTTTTGGCGCAGAGCAGAGCAGCAGTCATTGCGACGGATGATTGCGATCGCACTGGCCACCGCCCTCATCCTCTGGACCACCGGTACCCTACTGCTTGCCACATTCAGTACCGCTGAGATCAGCTTCACCAAGGCCATTGCGCTGGGGGCCATCCTCATCCTCGGCGGCTACGGCGATGTCTTCGGGGGCTTTGAAGAAAGTCAAGCCCCCGGTTGGGTGATGATCGTCTGTCTGCTCATTGCCACCACCAGTTTGCTCATGGTGATCGGCGTTCTGGGTTTACTGGCCGACCAGCTCATCAGTTCCCGCTTCGAATTTCTCCAGCGCCGCCCCAAAGTTCCCAAGGAAAACCATGTCATCGTGGTAGGTCTAGGCCGCGTCGGCAAACGGGTCACCCACATTTTGCAAGATCTACGTCAGCCCCTAGTAGCCATTACCCACCATCTAGACAATCCCGCCCTACGCAACCAAATTCCCCTGTTAGAAGGCCCCATGCTGCAACAGCTCCAGGAGGCCAACCTCTCCACCGCTCGCAGCGTCATTGCCGTTACCGACGACCCTGTCCTCAACCTAGAAGTCGCCCTTATCGCAGCAGAGACATTAGAAAGCCAAGACCGTCCCTTTACCCCCGTCATTCGTACTCTTAGCCAGCTGTTTAGCGACAATATCAAATCTTTTTTACCCCAGGCCCGCTCCTTTTCCGTCTATGCCCTATCGGCAGAAGCCTTTGCCGGAGCTGCCTTTGGTGAAAACATTCTGGGCCTATTTCGGCTTAACCAACAAACCATTTTAATTACGGAATACACCATCGAGCATGGTGATACCCTCAACGGTAAGCCCCTGGCCGAAATCGCCTATGGCTACGGAGTGGTGCCCATCTTGTTGCGCCAGTGCCAGCCCAATCGTCAATACCAGGACTATCCCATGCCCTCCGACGACTTGCGGGTACATATGCGGGACAAACTCTATGTACTCTCCTCCATCAATGGCCTGCGCCGCATTGAGCGAGGGGAAATGACCTCGCCCCGACAGTGGCTTTTGGAAGTGGAAGCCCCCCTCAATCCCAATATGGCGTCAGAGGCCGGGAACCTCCTAGCCAAGCTCTCCAATCTTGAGCTAGAGCACTGCCGTCGGCTGATGAAAACCCTGCCCAACTCCCTCCAACTAGCCCTCTACGACTATCAGGCCCATCGCCTGATGCAGGAGTTAAAACGGTTTGTGCCTATTCGCCTATCCCCCCTGAAATAAGCAACACAATCCATCTGGAGGGTGTGTATAGCCCCAGGGGCATTCAAGCAAAGGCGATAGCTCTAACGCACCGGTACTTTGTTGTTAAGCAGATCTCTTATTGTCATAATTAACTCGTTTGAACCACAGTTTAGTTCAGAGGAATTTGAATAATAAACTCCGTCCCCTCGCCTATTTTAGAAACACAATCCAATTGGCCACCGTGTTTCTCAACAATAATCTGATAACTAATGGACATACCGATACCTGTGCCTTTGCCCACTGGTTTTGTTGTATAGAACGGATTAAAAATCTTTTGTCGTACAGCTTCAGTCATGCCCAACCCATTATCCGCAATCACAATTTTTACCCAGCGGGAATTAACAATGGATGTGCTAACGTTAATACGGCCTGGGTCTGGTTCATTGTCAGTAGGTATTGGTAGGGAATAACGTTCTTGAATTGCATCAATGGCATTGGTGAAAATATTCATAAACACCTGATTTATTTGACCGGCAAAGCACTGAATTTTGGGCAACAGACCATAGTCTTTGCTGACATTAATAGCAGGGTATTTACCGTTAGCCCGTAGGCGATGTTGCAAAATCATCAAAGTGCTATCTAAGCCATCATGCACATCGGCTGCTTTATATTCTGCTTCATCTAACCGCGAGAAGGTGCGTAACCCTAGAACAATCTTGCTGATGCGATCGCTACCGAGCTGCATTGAGTTTAAAAGCTGAAACACATCTTGAATCACAAAGGGGATTTCTAAATCCTCCATCAAGGCCGTAATTTTAGGATCGGGGTCAGGATAAATCAGCTGATAAAGATTGAGCACCTCGATTAAGTTTTCTACATAGTCCCTGGCATAGCCAATATTGCCTGTAATAAAGCTAATGGGGTTATTAATCTCATGGGCAACGCCTGCCACTACCACCCCTAGGGCGGACATTTTTTCAGATTCCACCAGTTTCGATTGCATCAGTTTTAGATTTTCCAAGGTCGCTTGCAGCTCCTGGCTACGAGCTTCTGCCTCTGCCTGGGATTGTTCTAACCCTTGAATGGTGTGGCTAACTAGCTTGGATTGGATTTCATAGGAGTTTTCTAACTTCACTCGGTTGGATTCTGAGCGAGCGAGCTGCTTTTGCAACAGCCGATTCTGCTTTTCTAATTCCTGGACTTGCCGTTGCAGTTGCTCCAGATCCGGTTCCATGGTGGGTTACTCCACACCCAAAAGCAGGGTAACAAACGTTTCATTATGAAACTGGGCTTCACTATTGGGGCGGAGGGGGGCAATTTCCCCATAGGTATAAAAGCCTGCACAAGTAATGCCTGATAGCAGGTCATGCAACACCTGATACTCTTCCTGGGTCCTGGTGCCTAGGGTATGTAGCCGCCCCGTACAGGAGAAAAATAACGCCACTTTTGGCTGGGTGCCAGGATAATGTTCAAGGGCTTTTTGCATGGAGAGCTGGGCAGACTCGACAATTTCATCGCGGCTAGAGCGCACTACTTGAATATCTGACTGGGGCGGAATATCAGCAAAAAAGGTGATACTGCCTGAAGTTTCGTTATAGGCCCCATTGGACGATCGCATGTACCAACTTTCTTGATTGGGTTCAAAGACGGCCAGTCGATAGGCGGGGGAGGGGCGAATTTCACCTAAATAATCCTGATAAAATTCTAGGGCAGGTTGTCCATCGACTTCGTGGAGTACGTTGCCTTCACTTTTCGTCACTTTGCCTTTTTTGCCGATGGGGGTCCAGCCTGTAGATACGCCATGGCCCATCAACACCGGGCCGGATAGTAGCAGAATCGGTAGGGCATCGCTAAGGACATCTTGACCAAAAAATTGATAGGTTTGCTTAAACTGCCATTGATCACAGGTGGTGCCACCAATAATGGGCATGTCTGCGCCCAAGGCTTGTTTTAAACCTTGCAGCAGGGAAACACCACTGGTGGTGAGGCTTTCGGGAATAGTTATGCACAGACTAATGGGGTGTTGGGCCTGGGCCTGGGCGGTTTGAGCTGTTTTCTGGGCAATTGCCACAGGGTTGGAGGAGATCTGATGACCCACGGCGGTGTGGAATTTTATCTCGTCAGAATAGAGTAAGAGGAGGACTAACGAGTCCTGCTGAAACTCTAAAATAGAGGAGACTTCTCCATCCGTTGTGCCACCGATGAGTTGAATGGTGGGGAAGGTTTGATGAATCTGTTGCAGAATGTTGCCGTGGTCAAAGTCTAGGGCCGCTAGCAAAATCCCGGCTTGGGGGATGATGCCATCGAGGCTAGTTTGGCATTGGTGTAGGACTTCTGCGATCGCACTCTCCGTATCAGGATCATTACTATGGCCAACGACTGCTTTTAGCATTAATTCCCCATATTCTTTGGGCGTAACCGGTCTCGCGCTCTAACTCAAGCAAACAGGGGCCAATCGACTGCACCGAGTAGGTTTCGGTGTGGATAAAGGCGTTCAGTTTCATGCTGAATGCGAAAATGAGTAAACGCTTGCCAGGTCTGATTGAGAGCAACAGAG